>JAUNBT010000041.1 GCA_030526985.1 Lachnospiraceae bacterium
TATCATCTGATATGAAAGAACTTTTAAGTGTTTGTAATAATATCCTTGATGCAATAAAAGAGGGTAATAAGCAATATACTCCTGTTGATTTGTCAAATTTAGAACAGCTTTTAAAAGACATTATAAAAAATCAGGGTGAAGATTCAAAGACTTTGACATCTATAGAGAATCTTTTGAAAACTGTTGTTTCAAATACAAATAATTTAAAAGATATGCTTAGTGAATTAAAAAATATTGATTCTGCTTTGACTGATGAAAATACTTCTGCCCTGCTTAAGTTTTTAAAGAATATACAATCAACAATGAATGATAATAATAAGCTGTTTTCTGATATTAAAGACTTGCTTTCTGATATTAAACAATTACAACAGGCAAGTTTGATTTCAGATATTTTAGATGGTCTAACAGGTGATACAGATGAAGATAAAGCGAACAGTCTAATTGATAATCTTGCTACTTCTGTTTCTCCTATTGTGCAGACTGCTAAAAGTCGTTTTCCTTTTTCTTGTCCTTGGGATTTAATAGCAGTTGTTACCTTTTTGCGAGCTGATCCGGAAACGCCAGTTTTTACAATTCCCTTTAAAGTTAAAAGTATTGGTTACTCTAACAATGTAAAAATTGATATGGAACAATTCGAAACTATTTCAACTGTATCAAGGTCTTTTCTTGCTTTGTTGTTCCTGCTTCTTTTAATCTGGATTACAGTTAAGTTTTATAATATGTTTACTGGGGGTGAAGATAAATGACTTTAATTAATACTTTGATATTACTTTTTGCTTCTGTTCTGCGTCTGCTTCCGTCTTCTCCGGTGCAGTCTTTGTTAAATAAACTCAATCGATTTGATGCCTTAAATTATTTGAATTGGTTCATACCTTTTGATTTAATTGTTGGTATTTTGGAAGTGTGGATAGTATCTTTTTTTGCTGTAATGGTCTATATATGGGTTAAGAAGATAATGAATAGAATAGTATAAGGATGTGATGATATGATATATTTTTACAGTGGTACTCCTGGCTCTGGTAAATCTCTTCACGTTGCTCAGGAAATTTATGATTCTTTGCGATGTGGTAAAAATGTGATTGCTAATTTTCAAATTAATGAAAAGGCTGTAAAACCTTTATGGAGAAGAAAAAAAGGTTCTTTTATATGTGTTGATAATTGGGAACTGAATACTGATGGTTTAATCGGATTTGCAAATAATTTTCATAAAAAAAATGCTGATGGTAATATAATAGAGGGTCAAACGCTTCTTATTCTTGATGAATGCCAGCTTATTTTTAACGCTAGGAGCTGGAACGAAAAAGGTCGTAATCTTTGGAACAGTTTCTTTACGCAGCATAGAAAATATGGATATGATGTTATTCTTGTCAGTCAGTTTGACCGTCTTGTAGATAGACAGATTCGTTCTTTAATTGAATATGAGCTTAAGCATCGTAAAATCAATAACTTTAAGTTCTTTGGTCAAGTTTTAGGTCTGCTTTCTGGTGGGGCTTTGTTTTGTTATGTTACATATTGGTATGGAGTGAAAGAAAAAATAAACGTGACTTTCTTTCGTGGTCAAAAAAGATATTATAATCTGTATAACAGTTATAAACTCTTTGAAAATGCAAGCTGACCGGATGCGGGGACATGGGGACCCCGTGTCCGGACGGCTTGGAATTATAAAAGCTTTAGGCTGTCTACAGCTCTATACTTGACTATAGCAACACTTTACACTCAGTGTTGCAGGAAAGGGGAAATAAAAAAATGTACAATGTGCGTATATTTCATTATGAAGGTGGTACGCAATACAGACTTTATAAAAGACCAGTTTTTAAAAGTGAGATTGAAGATGATTTTTTAAAAGAGTGTGGGGAAATTGATACAATGTTGTTTGATGATTTTAATGAACCTGATACTGAGAGAAGTAATTATGTGAGTTTGAATAGAACAAAACAAAATCTGATTGGTCTTTGTAGGTCTAATAGTTGGCACTGGTTTGTGACTTTTACTTTTAATTCTGCTTATGTTTGTAGAAGTAATTATGAAGAAGTCTGTAAGAAGACTTGTAAATGGTTGAATAATTTAAAGAACAGGAAAGCTCCTGATTTGAAATATGTACTTGTTCCTGAATTACATAAAGATGGTGAAAACTATCATTGTCATGGTCTTTTGGCAAACTGTCAGGGTCTAGAGTTTGTTAATTCTGGAAAGAAAACAAAAGATGGTGATATTATTTATAATATGCCCTCTTGGCAATATGGTTTTAACACTGCTACAATGGTCTTTGATACTGTAAGGGTATCTTATTATATTAGTAAATATCTTAATAAGGATTTGCATAATATTATTAAAGGAAAACGTAGGTTTTGGAACAGTCGTAACTGTTTGTCTATGACTAATGTTAGTGAAGAGTATTTTGTGGAAGATATTAAAGAATTCTATCAAAATATAACTTCTGATTGTAAATTTATAAAAAAAATTGATTTGCCTGATATTGAACAAGCTATAACTTATATAGAGGTTTAAGAAAGGTAGGGGAAAGTATGGGAAAGCATTTAACAGAAAGGGAACGTTATTATATTGAAATTAAATTAAAAGAGGGTCTCAACGGCTCATCTATAGCAACACTTTTAAAGCGTCCTAGAAGTACGATTTATAATGAAATTAAAAGAGGTACTGTTCAATTCTTGAATTCTGATTTTACTTATAGGAAAGAATATTGTGCCGATGTTGGTCAGCGTATCTATTTAGAAAATAGTAGGAGAAAGGGCAGGCGTTTGAAAATAGGCTTTGATTTTGAATTATCTAATTTTATAGAAGAAAAAATAGGTAATGAACGTTTCAGCCCTTACGCTCTAGTTCAATATATGCAGAATCATAATATATCTTTTAAGACTTCTGTTTGCTGGCGAACTATTTATAATTATTTGGATATGGGGATTTTTTTGACGATTTCTAATGCTAATCTTCCATCCAAGAAAAATAAAAAACGTTCTTATAATAAAATTCATAAAATAGCCAGGCATAATATAAAAGGTCGTTCAATTGAAGAACGTCCTGCCAGCGTGGCAGATAGAGTTGATTTGTATCATTGGGAAATGGATACTGTTTATAGTGGTAAGAAAACTTCAAAGACTTGTTTGTTGGTCCTTACTGAAAGGTTTACCAGAGAAGAAATTATTGTCAAGATGAAGGATCGGACACAACAGGAAGTTATTAGAGCTTTGAACCGGTTAGAAAAATTCTATGGTTATAAACGTTTTAAAAGAACTTTTAAAACTATAACATGTGATAATGGAAGCGAATTTCTTGATTTTAATGGTATAGAAAATTCTTGTATAAGCAAGAATAATAAAAGAACCGAGTTGTTTTTCTGCCATCCTTTTTCTTCATGGGAACGTGGCTCTAATGAAAATTCAAATAAATTGATTCGTAGATGGATTAAAAAAGGGGATGATATTGGGAAATATTCTGATTCATATATCAAGTTTATTCAAAAATGGATTAACAATTATCCTAGAAAGATTTTTGATGGTCTATCTTCTGAACAGTTTAAGGCTTCTTTACTTTAATTAATTTAATTTTGCATAAAAGAGGGATAGAAAGTTAAAACGTTCTAATCTTCTATCCCTGTTTTGTTATGTCTGTTTTCGTCAATATGCACAAAAGAATGTCCCTTTATGCCCCTGATCAATTTCTTCAGGGGCTTCTTTTTTTGTGCATTTTGCTATTTTATTTTAAAATTCCATTTTATACTTGCAATCTAGCACTATATTCGTATTTTTTCTTATTATATTTTAGGTACCAACTATCTTTGACGGATTTTCCTCAAAGATATGTACAGCGTATTCTTTTCCCCACTTTTTTTCTATATAGAGTGCACATTCTTTCAATCTGGACGGTCTTAGATCATTATTATGGCAATCCGATGCAATAAACGATACCTGTCTTAGCTCCAGAAGCTTTTTACAAAAATTCTTGATACGAAACCCTTCTTTTCCAAGTACTGCATCTGCATTTAATTGGATTTGACCTCCTAGTAAGCACAAATCCTCTATTCTTGCTATCCCATTTTTTTCGCGGACCAATGCCTGATACCTTTCTGCGTGAGCAATAATTGGAATAAAACCTTCTAAAAGCAATCTATACACTACTTCTCTGATTCTAGAGTAGGCATCTGACGGCGAAAATTCCAATAATACGTATTGACTGCCAGCCAACGTAGGGCGATTTCTTTTCCGAAAATTCTCAAATACATCCGAATCTCTGTAATACTCACATCCCAAATCGAGTCGAATACCTTCTGGTCCCGCTTCCCTTGCCCATTCTTTCACAATCGAATATTGTCTATATACTTCTTTCATCGATGGTTCAAACATTTCCCGATGGTAATGAGGCGTTGCAATCATTCTTCTTATACCATCTTGATATGCTTTTTTAAGCATTGCTTTCGTCTCTTGATTATCCGATGCGCCATCATCAATAGCCGGAAGGATATGACAATGTATATCTGTTAGCATTCGTGCAACCTCCAGTTCTTATTTGCTATAAATGCAGCATTTTCAATGCGCTTTCTACTTAGGGATCCTAATTTTTGCATCTGTCCCGACTCCCCGCTTTGTTTTTATTTCCAACTCTCCCCCACTCATCATTTTTAGTCTTTGTCTTACATTTTCAATCCCAATATGCGTTCTTCCATCCTCTTTCTTTTCCATTATATCAAATCCAACTCCGTCATCTAATACCTGAATTATAAAAAATTTTTCTTCTTCCCAAGTACGTATTGATACAGTACCGCCACCTTTTTTCTTTCCCACACCATATTTAACTGCATTTTCTACAATTGGCTGTAAGGATAGTGCTGGCAGTGAAAATGTTGAAACTGTAATATCGTATTGAATTTCCAATTCTTCATCAAATCGCATTTTTTCCAGAGAGAGATAGTTTTTTACATGCCGCATTTCCATCTCAAAAGGAACCGGTTCTGTAAGCTTTAAAGAATCTAAATTAGCCCGCAAATAATCAGAAAACTGACTGATTGCTTTCTGGGCTTTCTCCGGTGCTTTTTCGCACAGATAATAAATTGAATTTAATGTGTTATATAAAAAATGTGGCTGAATCTGAGATAATACCATCTTAATGCGGATATTATTCATCTCTTCCTGTTGCTCAACTAACATCAGAGTCTGTTGATGCTGGATATGTGTCTTTTCAATCTGCATCGCTACATACATCCATACAAGACTCACCGTCATAGACAAATTCAAAAAAGCAATCCCATAAACAAACAATTGGATTATCATTGCAACTGTTGGCATTATTAAATAAGAAAACAGGGCTATTTTCTGACCCTGTTCCATATTTTTTCTGTGAAACCACAGTGCAATTCCATTTCCAATCGTACCTATCACACCAAATACCTGAGAAAGCCAGAAAAAAGAGCCTCTGTGATAAAAATTATGTGCATCTATATAATAAAAAATATGGTTATACTGAGATAATATAAGACTAAAAACTGCAACAACAAACAAAATCCGGACGATGCGAATCCAATTCGTCATTGTTTTTCCCTGTGCATTTGTTACCTCAATCAAATAAAGAGTAAACAATAAAAGCATTGTATAACTACATAAATAGGAAGAAAAATTTGACGTTACCACCATGCAATATCCTACCAAACCAGAAGACCCTCGAAACACCCATGCCACTGCGTCAGAAAGCAACGTCAGTACATCTGCACCCAACATAGCGATCATCAGATTTTCTTTCCTATTTCTGTGTTTTTCGGCACATAGAATTACAACAATAACCAGACAGAACAGACAACCCCAGCACTCCAATGCAATATTAAACCCTTTTAATCCCATTCTCTTTCATCCTCCAGCATAGCGTGGGTCAGTTCTGCCCAGCTATACTGGCTCATATATTCCCCACGATATGTATTGATTGCGCTGATTTCTCCTCTGTTCCATGCAAAATAGTCACAATCAATCTTAGACGTATCCACTCCGATTTTCCCCCACTGACGCAGAATCACCGATTCCTGTCCACATTGCTTTAAAGTCTGAATCATATCAGCACGGCTGTTTTTCATATAGGAAATATGGTTTTCATCTTCCCATAGAACACTCATAATCTCACGGTTACTGCAAAGAGCACCATTTCTGTCAATCAAATATGCCAGCATTTCCTTACTTTTGCTATAACGGAAATCAATTGGCTTTCCATCCACATAAACTTCAAAGTTACCAAAAGTTCTTACCCTCATCTTCTTTTCATCCTGAGAAATGACTGGGTAGCGCAACTCGTTTAATTCTGCTTCAATCTTTTCCGGCGTGATTGGTTTTTCCACATAACCACTGGCATGCATGGCGAACGCATCTTTATGATAATCTGCATAACCGGTTGTAAACACAATATTAAGACGTGGACATAATAATTTTATTTTTTTTTGCAAGAGTGATCCCATCCATCTCCCTCATCTCAATATCCAGAAATGCTACATCACAAGCATTTTCTTCTATAAAATGTAATGCTTCTTGCGCATCCCTAAACCCGGTTACACTCTCCTCTGGTTTTACCTTTTTTATGGCACTGATTACACTTTCTAATGCAAGTTTTTCATCATCTACTGCTATAATCTTCATCTTTTTTCCTCATAAAACATCCGGATGCAGGTTTCCATCCTATCATCCTCTTCCACTACATACACATCCTGGTCTTCCACTTTTTCTTTTGTACCCTTTAATATCAAATTCTCTTCCAATTCATAGTCCGCTATAGAACCAAAGATATCTGCCAGACGTTCGTTTGAACAGTCTGTCTGGATATAATCTGCAATCGAACTGAATAATTCTAGCGGGAATCCATTGTTTTCCTCTGTTTTTTTCCTCAAATTCTCTGTAAAGCATTCAAATACTTCTTTTTGTCTGCGCAAAGGTCCTCTTCTCATTATAGTATCTTCCCCTGGCAGAATTTTAAGATAGGCAAGAACATGATCCCCCAACAGAGTGATCTTTTTATCTTTTTTCAGATAGGGATCCCTGGAACTAAAATCATCCTGAATCTCCACTCTGCTTCCACCTGCCATATCATTTGACATCCTTAACGCATCTGTTCCAAATAAAAGATAGTTATCAATCTCAATACCAGTCAAATACTTTGAAATTGTCTCTTCTATATTCAGGCACTGATCTTTCACATCTTTTCCATAAGAGTAAGCCTCTAAGATTGGTCCTGCCTCAAATTCCTTTTGTCTGGAAATATTCTGATCTGCCAGCACAATGTCTGCTAATGTATTCCGATTCAACTGAAGAATAGAAAATGTTTCCTCTTCCTCATTGACCGCAATCACCATAATACTAACCGGCGCCACATCTTCCTGTCGACTCTCGCTGTCAAATACTCCTTTCTGATCTATCCCCATGTATAAAATCAATTTTTGATTTTGTCTGGGATAATATTTTTTACCCTGATAATTTATTGTATTTGTCTCCTGCACTTGATTCCCAATCGTTTCTGCCATCGTTTCTTCCTCTTTATTGACAATCTTCCAGCAGAATATAATCATAACACAACAGAGAATAATAAGTAAACCACACACGAATAATCTTATTTTTTTCATTATCTTTTCTTTCCTGCATCCCTTTTGTATGATCTATAATAGTGTCCATATCCTTTTTTATAAGACTGCTTCTCCCCATTTGACATATTGTATACAAAACCAATTAATTTGCTTTCCACAAATGTAATCTGTTCCACTGCGGTTTTTAAAGATTTCTGTTCACAATAATCTTCTCTCACAACCATAAGTACACCATCTAATACATGAGAAGCTGTCAATGCATCTGCCACATCGAGAATTGGCGGAAAATCAAATAAAATATAATCATATTCCATCCGAAGATCATCCAACAATATCTCTAGTTTCAATGAGCTTAACAATTCCACTGGATTTGGCGGTTCCACACCAGCTGTAATGACGTGAAATGCACCTCCCAGCTCTTTTCCATCCTTTTTTATTTTGTATTCCTGAATCAACTGGTCCACACTCTGGTCATTTACCAGATAATTAGAAAGTCCCTTTTGTTCCTTAAGACCTAAAGCTGCTCCAATTACCGGAAGCCGCATATCACCATCAATGAGCAGCACCTTCTTGCCAAGCTGGGCCATCGTATAGGCAAGATTAATCGTCGTCACGCTCTTCCCCTCACCTGGAATTGAACTTGTTACACCAATCACATGACAACCTGTATCATCTGCAAAGGAAAATAAAAGCTTTGTTCTAAGCTGTTTATACGCTTCTTCTCCTGCAAAATTCATCTCTTCACAAATAATTCTTCGCTTTGCTGTTTTGGAACGGTTGTGTTTTTCTTTTTTCGAAGAAGAATTCTTCGATTCATAGTATCTTCCGGTTTCTGTCCGATTCATATCTGGAACCGCTGCAAGAACTGGCACCTCGTAATTTTGTTTCAAATACTCTTCTGTATGAATCTTATTATCCAAAAGTTCTATCAACACGATTACTCCAACGCTGAGCACCATTCCAGCAAGTAAACCTAAAAGTGCATTTTTCTTATAACTCGGTGAACTTCGCTCCGATGCCACAACCGCATAATCCACAATCCGAACCGAGCTTCCATCCACCACATCTGCAATCTTATCCGGCATCACATGCGCAATTGCATTGCAAATATCTAGATTCTGCTCTGGATTAGGGCCTGTCACAAGGATTTCAAACACTTCCGTAGAATTTACTGCTTCTGCTGAAATCATTCCCTTTAACTCTTCATAGGACAAATCTAACTCCCCATAATCGATTACTTCCATTAAAGTTTTTCTTGTTTTTAAAATTACAATGTAGGTATCTACCAGACTTTGGGCTGCCGTCAGTTCATCAGAGGAAATACTGACCGAAGCACTGCCCAATTTTAAAGAATTGTTATTAACATAGAATAATGTAGATGATTGATATAACGGTGTGATTAGAAACACACTGCCACCTAAGGCTAAAGTGCCGCATAGTAAAGAGACAATCACGACAATCCAAGCCCGCTTCCATATTGCCTTTATCAACCGCAGAAGGTCAATCTCAATCTCATCGTCCTCCTGCGGTATGACAATTTGCTTTTTATTTGTATACTTTTCCATCCATCCTCCTCCTTTTCTTCTGCAAACATAAGGTCTTTTTATTATACAAAAGGGATGGACACAAAAGAGACACAGTTGGAATATGATATAATTTTTGTAACATTGTAACCTTTTTCATGTTAATATGGATTTAACAACAATGGTAAGAACAGAGTGAGCAACAACTAGGAGGTGCGGATGATGTCCTACAGACCATTGCCAATCGGTGTCGATGATTTTCGGAAAATGATTGACTTTATCCGCTCACTATTTGAGTCCGCCCTAAAGACAAATCCATATCTGGAATTTGCTGTAATTACGAATTGTCTGCGTATTAGCAAAGAATCCATATTTACAGGCCTGAATAACCTGGAAGTAATTTCTATATTGAACGTAGATTATGCAGAACATTTTGGCTTTGTGGAAGAAGAAGTCCGTAGAATGTTGTCATTTTATCATCGTGAAAATAACATGGATACCATGAAACAGTGGTATGACGGATATCGTTTTGGCAATACGGAAGTATACAATCCATGGAGTGTAATCAAATATACAAAAATATTAGTATCAAATGCAGATGCATTTCCTGTGGCAGCCTAGAGTAATACCAGCTCTAACAGCATCGTGCGGGATCTGGTCGAAAAGGCGAACTCGGAAACGAAGGCAGAAAAGAAGAATTTCAAAAAGAAATCAACCTTCAGTTGCAAAAGACCATTAGTTACCTGGATAGCAAGGAAGCATTCTATCACGGTTTTCTGCTTGGCATACTGTCAAATATGGAGGACTATCTGGTAAAATCCAAGCATCCGGTATGGTATTGCATTTTTCAGAAAGAAATGCAGAATCAGGATGGAGGAAAAAGAATTTGAGCTGTAGAGCAAAGAAAGCAATGCACCCTACAAGTTATTTGCCTCTCAGTGAGAGGTGCCCATTCCGTTTGCCGACGGGGTGGGCATTATTTTTTTCTCTTGTTGTTCCTGTCTCTATCGAGAAAGGCAAGAAACGCAACAATCAGGCTGCCAAAGGAAATTAATAAACCAATTATTACGGACTAAATAAAAATTTCTTTGGTACAGTACGTAGTTATCACATTATATAATGAATCTGCAAGAAATGTTTACGGACTTTTCATCCTTTTTTTCATTTTAAGCCGTAAAAATCACATGATATGTCTGTCTCTTTACTGATTTCTACGGACTATATCATATTATTCTCTGATTTAGTCCGTAAAAACAAGGTTCAATACTTATTTTCTCCTTGGTTTCTACGTATTATTTCTCAATCTCCTAAATCTAGTCCGTAAAATCCAATTCCACCACCGTCTCCACATGTGTTGTCACTAACATAGGAACACAGTCCTTTTACCTCGTCTGTAATATGGGAACACAATTCTTTGGTCTTGTCCGCCATACCGTTTGTCTTACCAAAGCGATCTTTGGTTTTTCCAATTTCATTTTTAAATCCTGTTTTGTATATGAAAGTTATTCTATAGGGATCTTTGTTTCCATCTTCATCTATTCCGCCGACTATAATCTTTTCGATTATACTCTCGAATATTCCTCTATCAAATTCCTCCAACACCTCATTCTTTGCCAGTGCTTTTTTGAAATCTGCAAGTCTTCTTTGTAAAGAATTTTCATCAACTACTTGCTCCTGAAGCATTTTCAATCTTGCTTTTGCATCAGATAGTTTTCGTTCCATTCCTACATCTGTTTCTTCATAAATATCTTGCGCTACAATGCCATTGAGATACTTCTCTAACAACATTTTACGCTTCGCCTGTATATTGTCTACACTTTTTTGCTCTTTTGTAATTTTATCTTCCAGAGAACTTTCATTTAGGGTTCTTTCTATTCGCTTAATGAACTCATCTAATACATCCTTATTATCTACACATAACATCCGGTATGATTCAATGAACGCTTCTTCAATTACCTGTTCTGGAATACCCTTGCTGTCAGGACAAAAACGCTTTCCTTCCTTTGTAGACTTTACACACTGCCAAATAGTCTTTTTATACTTTGAACTACTATGCCATCGTCTGCGTGATAAACTAGCTCCACAGAACCCACATTCTAACATACAGCTAAAAGCATACTGTCTACTGTACTTTTCCCGCTTTCCATATGTAGCGGATTTCCTATTACCATTTCTGCGATGCCGAATTTCCTGTGCCCTCGCAAATGTTTCTTCTGATATGATAGGTTCATGATGATCATGAATATAAAACCGATCTTCCTCACCTAGATTTTCTAATCTTCTTTTTGAAATTGGGTCTACGGTAAAAGTCTTACCTAATAAAATATCCCCTTTATATTTTTCATTATTGATGATGCCCATAACACTTGAAGACACCCACGGATTACCTTTGATTGTTAAATGTCCTTGTTCATTCAGTTCTCTGGCAATCATTGTGCTTCCGGCACCTGCCACATATCTATCAAATATATAACGTACAACCTTTGCACCTTCTTCATTAACTGAAATAGATTTTGTTGTAATATCATAATCATAACCCAGACATCCCTGAAAGCCAACAAGTTCTCCTCGTTTCATTTTCATCTTTAAGCCCTTTTTCACATAAGCCGAAGTATTTTCCACTTCCTGTTGTGCAACCGAGCTTAGAATAGTCATGAGGAACTCTCCATCTTTCATTGTATTGATTTTCTCAACTTCAAAGTAAACAGCAATGCCTCTTTCCTTCAACATCCTAACAAATTTCAATGTATCCAAGGTGTTTCTGGCAAATCTCGGAATACTTTTTGCTAGAACCATATCTATGTTTCCCGCCATACATTCCTGAATAAGTCTGTTGAAATCATCACGTTTATCTGTTTTTGTTCCTGTAATTGCTTTATCTGCAAATACACCTGCGAATATCCATTCCTTATTGTTTTTGATTAAATCTGTATAGTATTTAACCATAGAATTATAACTCTTTATCTGATCCTCGTCATCTGTACTAACACGACAATATGCTGCCACTCTTAGGCGCTCAATTTTTCTTCCCTTAGAGGAGCTGTCAAACGGATCGTGTGCTTTGATTATTTCTACTTCCATCCTATCGTCTCCTTTATTGTGTTCCTATCGTAGTGTTGATACAATCATTATAATGCAATACACACATTCAGTCAAGCAGTTATATTAGAAACGACACCATAATCTCGCATTAATCTTTTCTCAATTAATTTATATTCTGTTTCGCTTATTAGCTTCATAGAAAGCAATTGTTTCAGCATGGATAATTGCATACTATACCTTAATAATCTCTTTCCATCCATAATAATACCCTTTCATTATTTTTAAAAAATAATCCTGCAAGTAGCCACTAGGTACATGGCTCACATTGGTATCGCACCATCTTCTTTATAGACCATATGGAAGTATCATTATCAGTAAACAGCATCATCGCCCTGGAACAACCCCTGTCCCATTTCCAACATCCAATATTTCTCGCTCGTACCTTTACTTCAATACCCGAATCAGCATTTCTTCATTTCCAATCCCGGCACTTCCCGACAAATTGTCGGGAAGTTATCCGAGACAGGTAGTCATGGCGTATCTGTTGCGTGGCTTAACTGTTTCCTACGTCTTGCAGGATTTACAATATTCAGTTTTCAAGGTTCAGTACCACATGCTTCTTTCCGGTTTCTTGAAAGGGATAAAAGAAAACCTTTAATCAGCTATACGGATTTTAAATTGCAATATCTTAGTAATCAGCTTTGTTTCCAATCGTCGGCGCAATGTTTCGTCTACACAATAATGTGCTTGCCCATATTCATCGACAAACTTTCTTGTAGATAAAGTTGCTATGTAACCTTCGTAATGTGCCAATACCTGATTGATTGCTACCACATCGCCCTCTGACGCTGCCATAATAGTATGGAAAGATAGCAACTCTGTTTCACGCATGGTCTTATAATTCTTTCCCATTTGTACTTTCCTCCATAATATTTTTCAGTAGTTCAAGCGAGCGTTTCCGATGCTCATGGATCGTGCTGCGTACAAGATTCATTTCCCTTGCTATTTCCGCATCACTCATTTCCATAAAATAGGATAACAAAATCACGTTCCGCTTCTTTTCAGACAGCGTATGCAGTGCTTCTGCAATCAAAGCATCCTTGACTTCAATATCATAGCCAAGTACCTGGAAACAATGGTTTTCAATACTGTAATCATCCATTGTAAATAATTCGCTCCACTCCTTTTTTGACAGTTCAGACAGCATCGTTTCATGCTTCTGTCGATAAGCTAAATGCTTATGATAGTCTGCGACCTCGCCCTTCAATGCCAGTTTGCATATCCGGTCAAACTGATGTCTGATTGTTGATTCCTTATAGGAAGAAGATTGCTCCATTAGAGTTCACCTCCTTCCCATGCCATCTGGTTACGAGCGAAATCCTTAATTTCCCTTTCGCCCTTATCCCGATTGAGGAGACCCATATGTTCGGGTCTGGAAGAAAACTTTCAAAAAAAGTTTTCAAATATATAAAAAACGCCAAACAGATTTGCACCTGTCGGACGTTTGATATATCAAATATGAAATTATTGCAGCATACAACTAAGGCATATAATGCACTATCAAAGTTACACCCTGTCCCAGCACCAAAAATGCTGCTTATAGATTCCTCCCATCATGATTCAACAGAAGGTTACTTATGAAGAAATAAAATAATCCTTTCAATTGCCCGGATTTCATTTGTCCTCCCAAGCAGTTTCAAAGGATGTAAAATAGTATTGCAAACAGACCTCTGAATACTGCAGTTTTTTTTACAATATTCAAAGGCTGCTTTTTCTTATAAGTGCTATATACGCCCTCTATTTAGTGAATTAACAATTCATTTTCTTTATAGATTGTGAACTATACACTATATATCGGAGGTGATTGTATATGGCTAAAAAAAGAGTAATTGATAAAAAAATGGGGTTGCGCCTGAAAAAGGCTCGAATGGAACAGAAACTGACATATGATGAATTAGCTGAGCTGTCTGGTATTTCAAGCAGATATTTAAAAGAAATTGAAAATCATGGGAATGTTCCTAGTTTGGCAAAGCTGAAATCATTGATTCGTAGTTTACATATTTCTGCTGACCCGTTTTTCTATGAGGATGCTCCTACAGAGAACCTGGATTACCAACGGCTGCAGATCTATTTGTCAGAGTGTTCGGCTGAGCAGCTCACCACGATACTCGCTATCGTGGAAGCATATATTCGGACTAGCAAAAGCCCCATCTGACAAATTAACAAATAAATTTCTTTTTTCTTTGAAGAACTTCTGGATAATTCTGAAAAAAGAGTGGGATAACATCTCTTTATGATGTGCTATCCCACTCTTTCTTATTTCTTCATCTTCTCCACAATTTTTTTCATCTTGTTGCTCTTTTCTACCAGCCCCAGACCTTCCATCATCTGAATGGTATCCACAATTCCCTGGTAATAAGCACGTTGTTCCTCGTGAAAATGAGCATGATCTACTACTTCCATATAACGCACTAGAAACTGCTTATCCTTGGCAGGTATTCTATCCAGATAATCCTCATACTTTGGAGTACGTCTTTTTAATTCTTCATCTGCCGACTTCATTTCCTCCGTCCTAACTGAATATTCTCTTTCACCTGAATCACAGCGCAGATCTTCCAGAAAGCCTGACAGAGCCTCATACACATCGTTCATTCTTTTTCCACCTTTCACTTTCATTATTTGTAATTACCGTCCGTATTATCAGCCTACATAATGACATTAACAAGATTATTTTTAGGCACTTCATCTTTAGAAGTATATTATCAAAATTTTACCGTAGAATCAATAATAGAACTTCATCTTTAGAAATATTGGAGGGATTCTATGAAAATCTATTGGAATAAAGATACTGGCTCCAAAAATATCATTGGAGAACGAGTAAAAGAATTGCGTACTGCCAGGCAGCTATCACAAAAAGCACTTGCTGGACAGCTCCAGCTTGCAGGATATGAGTTTAATGATTTGACAATTCTTAGAATTGAACAAGGAACACGATTTGTTCCGGACTATGAAGTCGTTGCGATTGCAACATTCTTTGGCGTATCTTGTGAATATCTCTTAGGCACGTCAGAAAAAAATAAGCAGTAACCTGTATTTACAGATTGCTGCTTATCTCTTTGTTGAAACGATATCCCACGCCCCAGACCGTCTGTATGTAGATGGGGTTACTGGAATCATCTCCTATTTTCTTTCGTATTTTCTGAATATGATTCATGACCGTGCTGCAGTCTCCAATACATGGGTCATTCCAGATCATATCGTAGATTTGCTCCTTGGAGAATACTCTACCGGGATTCTTTGCCAGCAAATAAAGAATTTCAAATTCCGTAAATGTAAGTTTGACTTGTTCGTTATGCATCCATACACATCTTTGTAATTGTTCAATGGTAAGCTCCTTAGCTACAATTGTTGTTTTTTCATTTTGAAGTGAAGAATCATTTATCTCAAATGTTTTTAGTGTAGATAATACTTCCCGCACTTTCTCTTCTTCCGCCTCACTGAATGATATAATCACTATTTTCCCATTTTACCACCACCTTAAAACATTGGATTTACACTAGAAATCGTTGCTTTTATTTCTTCGGCTAAATGCTTCTAATTAGATTAACCAAAACTATTATTTTGCTGATTGACTCAATTCATTAATGATACCGGGATGATTCCTCTTTTTAATATATGATACGAAATAAAGGCGTAGATAAAATACATTCCACAAAATAAAAGTAATGATCCAGCGACAATACTATAAATCAAGAATTTCGCATTTTCAAATATAGGTACATTGTATGAGAGAATAAGCATCATTCGGCTAAGAGGAATAAGCAGTCCTCCGCCCACAATAATGGCAGGAATGAAAGGTAATGCAAAATATAGTATTGCTTGTTTTCTTAATGTTTTTGACAAGGTATAATGTTCAACCCCCAATGTTTGCATTAAATCGTAATGCTTTTTCAGCATGTTTCCCTCTGTTAAGAGTTGTACTGCCAGAATAACAATACTGATAATGCAAATAACCAAAGACAAATAGAAAAGAGGAAGAATGATTAAAATCGCTTGGCTGGTAGGCGTTTCTGCTAATTTTCCGCTATAATAATCTGCATCACTATCAAGTAACTTTGAAGAAAATCCATTCTCACCTACCGTTACAGCGTTAGAATTAAGCGGCCTAATTTGGGGGAACCTTTCTTCTAATTCCTGGAAAATATCACTATCCATTAGCTCTAAGGAATTCGCTACAAATAAACTATACAACACATCCATTTGTTCCGTATATTGATCTGGAACTACGATTAACAAATCTTGACCATTTCCATACCCACCATATTGAGCAAAAGGGTCTGAATATATTTCTTTACAAGTAAGAGTGTCATTGGAAATATTCAAATTATCCCCTATCTTGAAATCATTTTTTAAATACGGAAGACAATGTACGATATATTGTGTACTATTTATTTCAATCACATCTCTGCCTAACAGTTTGCATAAAGTAGAATAGTCGCTATACTTCATGAACATATCATATTGATTTTCGGCAACAGTATAATCTTCTGTTGACAACTTTTTATTTGTTTTTTTCCAATACTTTTCAAGAGTTTGATTTCGTTTTTCTATGCTTGTTGTATCATGGTTTGTAAAAATATTATAGGCATGAGCATCGGTCAATTCTACTCTCTCTGATAAAAAAGTATAATATGGTTGAAAATTCCCACCTTCGTTCTGATGCAACACAGAAATGTCAAAAGGCTGTGCATCTACAGATTTCTCCATTACCTGATAAAAAGTAGCAGACAGTCCTACACAAATAATGGATACTGTGAACAAAATAGAAATAATTCCCTCTGACAAACTCATTCTATTAGCCTTAGATAGAAACCATCTCATAATGACCATTCTATTATTTTGAAATTTCCACTTTTTTGATCGTATGAAAAATTCATTAACAACAAATGTAATCCCATAAAAAAACAGTATTAAGCATAATAGGATTAGTATTGTACCAAAGGCTATATCAGAAAACTGTTGACTCGGCATGGAGAACATGTAAAGACTTCCGATAAATGCTAATATTGAAATTATTAACGCCCCCATTCCATTAGCCACTTTTTTTGAAGGTATGGTATCGTTTCCTCTATCATAATTCAGCAATTCTATAATTTTTACTTTTTTTATTTTGCGTCTATTCCTATGCAAAACAATTGCATATACCGCACAAAAGTACAAAATCGTTAAACCGGCAGCCTTAATTGAAAATAGTGTCATCAATGCGTCTTGAACATGGAATAAATGAATAACAAAATATTCTAAAACTTTGGATATTAATGTTCCAAAAAATAATCCAATTATTACAGCCATTACACCGAGTAACAAATTTTCATAAAAAAGCATTTTACATATATCTGTGTTTTCAGTTCCTAAAATCATATATGTGCTAATTTCACGACTCCGTTTTCGCAGCATGAAATCCATCATGTAACTTACAAACCATCCAAGAACCATTACAATAATGATTGAGAAAAGAATAATCATATAACCAAGGTCCTGATTACCACCAATTGCAGCAAAAAGTTTCTGCATTGTTTTTGAAAAAATTAGAGAATTGAATGCATACATCAACGCAATAATTCCGATTAGTGATATCCAATAAATCAGATATTCGCCAATTTGTCGCTTTGCATTACGGATTGAAAGATTAGTCAGCATCTTTTATTCGCCTCCCATCGCAGTCAACACATCCAAAATTTTTTCAAAAAACCCTTTTCGTTTTGAATCACCTCGCCTAATTTCTGTAAAAATCATTCCATCTTTTAAAAAGATAACACGGTTTGCATAACTTGCAGCATAGGCATCATGTGTCACCATGATCACAGTAGTATCCAAATGTTCGTTAACGCCCTGAATAGTTGATAGTAGCATTTGAGATGAATGACTATCCAAAGCTCCTGT
>JAUNBT010000329.1 GCA_030526985.1 Lachnospiraceae bacterium
AAGGGTCATGAAAATGACCTTTAAGCTGTCAAGGTACTCATGATGGAGCGTTTACTATCAATTAATATATTTCTGAAAAAAGACTGCCCGATTTCAAAATGAACCTGGCAGTCTTTTTGTATTCAATTATTTTCTTTTATTTTACTGTTATAGTACAAGTAGTTTTCTTCTTGCCACTCTTTACAGTAATCTTTGCTTTTCCTTTTTTCTTCGCTTTGACTACACCTTTGTTTGTTACAGTTGCAATCTTTTTATTTGAGGTTGCGTAAGTTACTTTATCCTGACTGGTAAGCGGATTTAATGTAGCAGTAAGCTTTGCTGATTTTCCCTTCTTTAAGGTCAGCTTTTTACTGGATAGCTTGATACTCTTTGTTGCCACTTTTCCTTTCTGAACCGTTACCGTACACTTCGCAGTTTTTCCACTAGCAAGTTTTACTGTAATAATCGCTTTTCCCGTCTTTTTGGCAGTAAGCTTTCCTGTCTTTTTATTGACCGATACAATCTTTGCATTGCTCGATGTCCAGGAAGCTACTTTATCGCCTTTTTGCATGGAAATAACTTTAAGCACTGTAGTTGACTTTTTCAACTGAAGCGGAAGGTTCGATGCACTGAGTTTAATCGTTGGTGTCAGTTTTTCAATCGTTCGTGTTTCCGTATTTCCACAGTTTGCACAGGTTCTGGTTTCAACACCCTCAGCAACTGCTGTCGGCTCTTTTGTTAATTTCCATTCACCATAGCTGTGGCCTTTCGCTGGAATTGTTTCCGTCTCTGTCTTTCCACACTTAGTACAGGTTCTGGTCTTTTTACCACCTGTTGTGCAGCTTCCTTCGGTTACTGTCCATGCACCATAGCTGTGGCCTGTGGAAGGGATTATGACAGAGGCTTTTTTATCTCCACAGATTGTACATTCTTCATGTTGACTTCCTGTCTCCGCACAAGTCGGATTTTTATCTATGATTACTTTATAACTATGATCAGATGTTTTCGATATAATTTCTCCTTCTGCAAGCAATTCTCCACAATCAGCACAATAAGTATCACCTGTATATCCTGTTTCTTTACAGGTTGCCGATTTTTTATTTCGAATTTCTATTTTGGGATGCTGACAGTTTTCGACTGCTACGCCATCTATTACAGTAAATGCATAATTTGCATTATACTCATCTGGATTTGCTGTAAAAGAATCAGCCCCTATTTTACCAGAAACATATATTTTTTGTATATAGTATTTCCCAGAAGTAAAATTATCTAAACTTATAAATTCAAATTCAAGACTATATCCATCTTCTGTTCTACTATCTTCTGTAATTTCCACGAACCAATATGTCGTTGGAAATTCCTCATACTCTTTTGTTTCTTCGTTATACTTATAAAGGTTAATACCTAAATCTCTCAAAACACTTCCACTTACAGGAACAATTATATTCAGCTTACCTGAATCAGTTACAAATTTGACATCATCACCAAGTACTTTTATATTACTTTGAATTGTCAGACCCGAAGCATGAACATTATTCCATGTATAATCCTCATAATTTTCTAAATCATACCATTTTCCTTTAACGTAGTATTTATTTACAATATAATTCAAATTCTCTTCTTCCCCATACAGCGGAACACGAAGACTTACCTCATAACATTGTGTTTCTTCATTATATGTACTTGTATCAGGGGATTCACCGTTTGTGAATTCCAAGTCAAAATAAGATGCATATTCACTTGGTACTGGTATGTTCCATGTAATAATATCACCAGCTCCAGCTTCTGTTTTATTTACTGTTACATTATCCCAGGAAATACCACTTTCACTCTCATCATCCTCAAAATAATCCGTTTCATTTTCCGTCACTTCTATATAAGTTTCCAGTTCATGACCCATATACCTGATTGTCAATGGGTAGGTTTCGCCAATTTCTAGTGTATTGATATCTTTATTTAGTATATATTCAATTTCATGCCTTCTTTCTAAGTGAATTTTCAATTCTTCACCAACACTGTCAGTGTTATAAATATGTGAATCATATATGTAACTAGAACAAGAATATCCGTCGTAGGCAGTCCCGCTATTATCACCACTATATTTGGCTATAGACTGACTTACATTGTCTTTATAATTCACAATCAGATCCCATCGTACGATATCATCCATCATAAAATTTTCCAGGTTACTAAGACTGATTTTTCTAGTAAGGGAATTTTTAGTTTCAATATTTTCTACTGGATTTTCCACTACTTTTATTTCTACTGATGTATTGTATTCTATTTCCAGATTTGAAACTGAAATATTAGCGGTAAAAATTCCTGGTTTTTGTACAACTCCGTTTTCATCCATGCACCCATCTTCCGCTTTTACACTTATAATCTGACTTTCTTCTAAGTCCCCTTTCAATCCATTTAGCTGATACTTCTCCCCACCATTTTCTAAATCATAATCATATTTATAATCATATCCCAAATCAATATATACTGTTTCTCCGTCCTTCATTGTCAGGTTTGCACCAATTCCATATTCAACATAATCAAACCCTGCAAATAATTCTCGTGCCGGAATAAATTCTGCTTTTACAATGTCTTGCATAGTATAGTTTGTCTCTGTAGCATACACTGTTGCTTTTGAGCCCAAAAGCATACTAAACAACATAATTCCTACTAAAATCAATAAATTTTTTCTTTTCATCTTATCTCCTCCATAATTTCTTTGTTACTTTATTTATCTCTTATTTTATCACTTACCTACCTTTTTAAAATCCGTTTTGCACAAAATGCCATTTTTCCGACATAATCTGCAATCTGAAGGTACATGATTTTACGATTTAATGATCTGAAATAATTTTTCTGTTTTCTATATTTTGTCTTTATTGCTTTTTATTTGTTATTATACTTGTAAACGGATTAATTCCCTGTTATAATATATGTTAAATTCAGTAATTCCAGTAAAATCATTTCATCAAATTGTCAATTTATTTCCATCTGCTTTATCGTAGAAACTCTTGAAGATTACATTCATTACATTTATAATAAAA
>JAUNBT010000042.1:0-14341 GCA_030526985.1 Lachnospiraceae bacterium
AGGAAAGAAGGTAGAAGAATGGGTTTATTAACATTTAAAGGCGGCCTTCATCCCTATGACGGAAAGGAACTCTCCAAATATCAGCCGATCAAAGAGTATCTTCCCCAGGGTGAATTGGTGTATCCTTTAAGCCAGCACATCGGTGCACCTGCAAAGCCTCTTGTAAAAAAAGGCGACAGAGTACTGGTTGGGCAGAAGATTGCGGAAGCCGGCGGCTTCGTATCTGCGAATATCCATAGTTCTGTATCCGGAACAGTGAAAGCTGTTGCTCCACGGCTTGTAGCAGCCGGCGGCATGGTGAATTCTATTGTTGTGGAAAATGATGGTGAATACGAAGAGGTTGAATACAGTGTGACACCTCTTAGTGAGATGTCCAAAGAGGATATCAAAAACGCAGTAAAGGAAGCAGGAATTGTAGGTCTCGGCGGAGCAGGATTCCCAACACATGTGAAGCTTTCTCCAAAAGATGAGAATGCCATTGACTACATTATTATTAATGCAGCTGAGTGTGAACCTTATATCACTGCAGATTACCGTTGTATGATGGAGATTCCTGAGAAATTAATCTCCGGTTTAAAGATTATTCTGTCTCTTTTCCCAAATGCGAAAGGTGTCATCGGTATTGAAGATAACAAGCCGGATGCCATCAAGAAGCTTACTGAGATGACAAAGGGAGAGGATAAAATCTCTGTAGCCGCACTAATGACAAAGTACCCACAGGGTGCAGAGCGTTCTTTGATTTACGCCGTAACAGGACGCGCCATTAATTCCAGCATGCTTCCAGCAGATGCCGGATGTATTGTAGATAATGTTGCAACTGCCATTGCCATTCATGATGCTGTAATGGAAGGAAAGCCGCTTTATCAGAGAGTTGTAACAGTAACAGGAGATGCCATTACAAATCCGGGCAACTTCATGGTACGCTGTGGAACCAATGCAGCAGAACTTGTGGAGGCAGCCGGTGGATTCAAGAGTCAGCCTGAGAAAGTAATTTCCGGTGGACCGATGATGGGTATGGCTATGTTTTCCTTAGATATTCCATGTGGAAAGACATTTTCTTCTTTATTGACATTTACAAAAGACCAGGTAGCTATGTATGAACCGTCAGCCTGTATCCGTTGTGGACGCTGCGGTACTGTCTGTCCTGCACATTTACTTCCAGCGAAGTTATCTGTACTTGCTGACAATGGAAATTACGATGCGTTCGAAGCACTCGATGGTGCAGAGTGCGTAGAATGTGGCTGCTGTTCCTATGTCTGTCCTGCAAAACGCCGGCTGACCCAGTCGATGAAGACAGGACGAAAAGAAGTATTAGCCAGAAGAAGAAAAAAATAAAAGGAGAGGTGTAAAATGAATCAGGAATTATATCATGTGTCTGCCAATCCCCATGTAAGGGATAAAGCAACGACACACAGCATTATGCTGGACGTTATTATCGCACTTCTTCCTGCCACCGCTTTTGGTGTATATAACTTTGGAATAAGTGCACTTTTAAATATTGTCGTCTGTATTGCAACCTGTGTAATCGCAGAATACGCATGGCAGTATTTTATGCATAAGAAAGTAACAGTAAGCGATTTAAGTGCAGTGCTTACCGGACTTTTACTTGCATTGAACCTGCCGCCACAGGCTCCGGTATGGCTTGCCGTGATCGGCGGAGTATTTGCAATTATCGTAGTAAAGCAGTTGTTCGGAGGTCTTGGCCAGAATTTTATGAACCCGGCTTTAGGAGCAAGATGCTTCCTGTTATTAAGCTTTGCCGTTCCGATGACAAACTTTACATACAGTAATTTCGATGCAGCAACACAGGCTACCCCACTTGCTATGTTAAAAGCAGGTGAGACTTTAAACTGGGTAGATTTGTTTATTGGAAAAACAGCAGGTACGATTGGTGAGACATCTGTAGTATGTCTAATTATCGGCGGTCTGTATCTGATTTTCAAGAAGATCATAAGCCCGATTATCCCATGTGTTTATATCGGAACATTTGCAATTTTTGCATTACTGTTCGGCGGACATGGATTTGATATCAACTATTTATTATCCGAACTGTTTGCAGGCGGTTTGATGTTAGGTGCCTTTTTCATGGCAACAGATTATGTAACTTCCCCAATTACTTCCAAGGGAAAAGTAATATTTGGAATTATACTTGGTGTATTGACCGGTGTGTTCCGTATCTTTGGACCAGGTGCAGAAGGTGTATCCTATGCAATCATTTTCAGCAACCTGTTAGTTCCTCTGATTGAAAAATGGACTGTCCCGACGGCCTTTGGCAAAGGAGGGAAAAAGAATGAATAAAGGAATTGTAAAAGATTGTATTATTTTATTTGTCATCACTCTTGTGGCAGGTCTTTTACTTGGTGCCGTATATGAGGTGACCAAGAACCCGATTGCCGCACAGGAAGCGAAGACAAAAGCAGAAGCACAAAAAGGTGTTTTTGCCGATGCCTCCGAGTTTAGCCAGATTGACGTGGACCAGGCCATTGCAGGCGAGGTAGAGTCAAACGGTGTGACAGTAGATGAGGTATATGAAGCAGTGGACGCAAGCGGAGCTCATTTAGGCTATGTGGTTCAGGCTACCAGCCCGAACAGCTACGGCGGTGATGTAACACTGATGGTTGGTGTTACCGCAGACGGCACAAGCAACGGCTACTCACTGCTTACAATTAACGATACAGCCGGACTTGGTATGAATGCTCAGAAGGATGAGTTTAAAGACCAGTATGCCGGAAAACAGGTAGAATCATTTGAAGTAACAAAGACAGGTGCATCTGCTGACAATCAGATTGATGCAATCTCCGGTGCCACAATTACAAGTAATGCGGTAACAGAGGCAGTCAATGCCTGTCTGGCATATGCAAATGCCCTGGAAGGAGGTAATTAGGATGAATAAAGCAGGAGAACGTTTATTAAACGGTATTGTAAAAGAAAATCCTACCTTCGTACTGATGCTTGGTATGTGTCCAACACTGGCTACAACAACATCTGCAATCAATGGTGCAGGTATGGGTCTTGCAACTACAGCAGTATTAGTTTTCTCCAATCTGCTGATTTCTGCATTGCGTAACATTATCCCTGACCGTGTAAGAATTCCGGGATATATTGTTGTCATTGCATCATTAGTAACAATCGTGCAGTTTTTAATGCAGGGTTATGTACCAAGTTTGAATGCAAGTCTTGGTCTTTATATCCCTCTGATCGTTGTAAACTGTATCATTTTAGGAAGAGCAGAATCCTACGCTTCCAAAAATGGTCCGATTGAATCCGCTTTTGACGGTCTTGGAATGGGACTTGGTTTTACCATCGCATTGACTCTTCTCGGAGCATTCCGTGAATTCCTCGGTGCAGGAACCATTTTTGATATTCCGATTCCATTTATGACACAGCCGGCTACCATCTTTATTCTGGCTCCAGGTGCTTTCTTCGTATTGGCATGTCTGACAGCAATTCAGAACAAAGTGAAAAACGGCAAGAAGAAAAAAGGACTGCCTGTTCGAGAAAGTTCTGGATGTGGCGACTGTTCCACTTGTGGAAATGGTGCTTGCTCCAGCCGATTCTTTGATAACAGTGCAGACAACAAATAGGAGGGGAAAAAATGAAAGATTTGTTACTGATAGCAATTGCATCTGCTGTGGTAAATAACGTCGTTTTATCCCAGTTCCTCGGCTTATGTCCATTCCTTGGTGTATCCAAAAAGGTAGAGACAGCCGGCGGTATGGGAGCGGCCGTAATATTCGTAATTACAATTGCTTCCTTAGTTACAGCGTTAATTAATAAATTCATCTTGATTCCTGCAGATTTGACCTACCTGCAGACAATCGTATTCATTCTGGTCATTGCAGCCTTAGTACAGTTTGTAGAAATGTTCTTAAAGAAGAGCATGCCGGCCCTTTATGAGTCCTTGGGCGTATATCTTCCTCTGATTACAACAAACTGTGCCGTATTAGGTGTCGCATTAACAAATGTACAAAAATCCTACAGCATTCTTACCAGTGTAGTAAATGGTGTTGGTACAGCCGTAGGTTTTACCATTGCAATCTGCATTCTGGCAGGTATCCGGGAAAAGATGGAATACAATGATGTTCCGGAATCCTTCCAGGGAATGCCAATCGTACTTGTCACTTCCGGACTGATGGCAATTGCCTTCTTCGGATTTTCAGGTGTTATTTAATAGGAGGGAAATGAAATGAACGTAACAGCAATTATTTTAGCTGCGGCGGTAGTTGGCGGAACGGGTCTTGTCATTGGAATCCTCCTTGGTATCGCTTCAGAAAAATTTAAAGTCCCAGTGGACGAAAAAGAAATCGCAATCCGGGAAGCGCTTCCCGGCAACAACTGTGGTGGCTGTGGTTATGCAGGCTGTGATGCTCTTGCAAAAGCCATTGCTGCAGGCGACGCTCCGGTCAATGCATGTCCAGTCGGCGGTGCAGCGGCAGCAGCTCAGATCGGCTCCGTCATGGGAGTTGACGCCGGTGACGCAGTAAAACAGGTCGCATATGTAAAATGTGCCGGAACCTGTGAGAAAGCGAAAACAAAATACAACTACGACGGAATTGAAGACTGTGTAGCAGCCATGTCCGCTCCCGGCGCCGGCCCGAAAGCCTGTGCATCCGGATGTACCGGATTTGGAAGCTGTGTGAAAGCCTGTGATTTCGATGCAATCCATGTAATCGATGGAATTGCTGTAGTAGACAAAGAAAAATGTGTTGCCTGCGGTAAATGCGTGGCAACCTGTCCAAAGAGCTTGATTGAGTTAGTTCCTTACGACGCAAAATACCTTGTACAGTGCAGCTCCAAAGACTTCGGTAAAGACGTGAAAGCAGTCTGCAGCGAAGGCTGTATCGGCTGTAAGATGTGTACGAGAGTCTGCGAAAACGGCGCAATCACAGTAGAAAACAACATTGCCCATATCGATCAGGAAAAATGTACCGGCTGTGGTAAATGTGCAGAAAAATGTCCGGCAAAGATTATTAAGATGCAGGCATAATTATATTTTTTTAATGAAATTTGAAAAACTGGAACAGCCAGAGTATTGGCTGTTCCTTTTTCGTTAGTGAGCCCGCCCTGCTCCGGTCAGTTTTTCGACGGGGGTAGTGGGTGGTCAGGACCGGTGGGCAGTGGTTGGGGGACACGGTGCTCCTTTGCCATTTTGCTCCGCCGCTGATTGAAGTGGATTTTTGCATAACTCACTTCGTTCAAACAATGCAAAATCCACTTCGCTATGCTCACAAAATGGCAACCGCACCTACCGTCCCCCAACCACTGCCCACCGGTCCTGACCATCTACTATGTGCCGAAAAACTGACCGGAGCGGGGCGGGCGCCTCGTATCTCGAAATTATCATTTGCCTGGATATTATTCTTTCAAATATAAAATTTTTATATTGAATAAATAAGTTAATAGACTTATTTTCCAATATCAAGCTGAATAAACTAAGAATTGTCCACACTTCCCCTCAACTATGGACAATTCTAAGAAATTTAACATCATCCTTGGAAAAACTAGACGTATAAAGGAAAATATTTCATCATTTTGAAGAATAATCCTGACCCCAGCCTAAAACAAGGCTGTTTTCAAAGAATTTCATTTTTACATCATACATCTACTCTTTCCCAACCGTAAAACCTAGTAAATCCCAACCAGCCAAAATGAATTGAATTTCCGCGAAGTGAGGGATATAATAGGAACCGCTTGTATAACCTATTTTCACCTGAGATTAAAATCAGCTTTTATTTCTGATAACAGAAAAGACAAATTTTTATGATAAGTTAGAGCAGGGTATTTGAATATAGATAATTAGAAATTAACATGTCGTTTTAGGAGGTTTAATATGGCATTTCAGAAATATACAGGAACTTTTAAGAGCAGTAATGGAGTAAATCGAATTCAGTATTATATTTATGAACCAGAAAGTGAAATCCGAGGCATTATTCAAATCAGTCATGGAATGTGTGAGTACATGACCATGTATGAAGGCTTGGTTAATTATTTATGTAATTACGGATTTTTAGTCTGTGGAAATGACCATTTAGGACATGGGGAATCTGTGGCTTCGGCACAGGAGTATGGATATTTTTCAAAAAAAGATGGATGGAGACATCTTATTAAAGATGTGAAGAAGCTGAATCATTATGTGAGAAGGGAATATCCAGATGTACCCTGCTTTTTGCTGGGACATAGCATGGGATCTTTTATCGCCCGAATGTATGTGAGCTTATACAGAGATACTGTAGATGGAGCAATTTTTATGGGAACAAGTGGAAAAGTGCATGGAATTGTGGAAGCAATTGGTATTTTGAAAGGATATCAGTGGATAAAAGGGGATAAATACAGGAGTAACCAGATCAACGCATGGGCATTTGGCACTTATAATAGAAGGTACCGGGATGAGGACGATCATTATTCCTGGTTGTGTCATGATGAAGAATTTCGAAAAAACTATGTGACAGATGAAAGAAATGGATTTATCTTTACGCTGGGAGGATTTTTAGATTTGGCTTATCTTGTCTATTATATTTCCCGGAAAAGCTGGTATCGGAGAGTTCCCAAAAATCTACCCTATCTTTTGATGGGCGGAACAGAAGATCCAGTGGGACAGTATGGACGTGGCGTGAAAGAAGTATACAAAAAAATGGTGAAGTCGGGCTGTTCTAACGTGACAATGCAGCTTTACGAAGGAGACCGTCATGTGCTGATTTATGAGGATGATAAAGAAGAAGTCATGGAAAATATTTTAATGTGGCTCCGGAAACAGGGGGTATAAATGAATGAAGTAAGCCCCCTTCATGTTCTTTATGAAATGGAAAAAGCTCACAGTATTTTATCTTTGGCATAAGATAAAGAAAAAGAGGTCCGTTTATGCGTTTTTGGGAGCTGAAAGAGAAAGAAGTAATCAACTGTAAGGACGGAAAAAGGTTAGGCTATGTTGCGGATTTAGAATTTGATCCATTAAGCGGAAAGATATGCAGAGTCTATGTCCCAGGTCCGGGAAAATTCTGCGGATGTTTTGGAAAGACGGCAGAATATGTAATTGGATGGAATCAGATTGTGCGGATAGGAACCGATATTTTACTCGTGGATATCGATGTAAAAAATGCGTATGTGAAAGTAAAGGAATGAAGGAAAATATTTTAAATTATATAATATAATATAAAAAAATACAAAATTTAATTATTCCCTTGAATCAATAGTTCTAAGGTGTTAAACTTCATATATGAGCAACCGAAATGCAGGGTGGAAGCCTCCCTAACTTTGTAAGAAGGGAGGTGGTGCGAATGAGTACATATGATGTACTGTCATTGCTTTTTATGGCAGGTACTTTTCTGATTGCATTGCTTGCCTATATTGATAGGAATAACAAGCGGAAATAAAAAATAAGCCCACCCTGTAGCAGCAGGATGGGCAGTGCCCGTATGGGCAAAAAACTAACTGCAGCTTCCACCTTGTGTGGCGGTTGCTTTTTCTATGTATAATATAGCATATTTGATTATTGTTTTCAAGGAATATATTCCTGGTTTACGATAGTCCTACGATAGTGGTTTCGCGATAATTTACTTGGTTTTGTACAGTTTCTTTTTACAGATACCCGAATTAAGGCTCATAATTTTTTTAGAATTTTTTAGATACTCGAACTAATGCTTGACCTTTATGGAAGATAGAACTTATAATAGAAGTATTCCAGAAGAGAAAAGAGGCGAACGATATGAAGTGTCCGTATTGTGGCATTGATAATTCCAGAGTCATTGATTCGAGACCTGCGGATGATAATAATTCGATCCGGCGGCGACGGCAGTGTGATGAATGTGGGAAACGGTTTACTACTTATGAGAAAGTGGAGACGATTCCTCTTACCGTAATCAAGAAAGATAAGACCAGAGAGGCCTATGACAGGTCGAAGATTGAAACTGGGATTATGAGTTCTTGTCATAAGAGACCGGTTTCGGTGGAGCAGATTGAAAAGACGATAGATGCCATAGAGAATGAGATTTTTAATCTGGAGCAGAAGGAAGTAGAGAGCAGCCAGATTGGAGAGATTGTGATGGACAAATTAAAGGACTTAGAGGAAGTGGCCTATGTTCGTTTTGCTTCTGTATATCGGGAATTTAAAGACGTAAGCACATTTATGGATGAATTAAAGAAGATGCTGGACAGCAAATAGGCTGTCCAATTTCTATGTGTGTAAGAATAGAAAAAGTTAGGAGATTGGTAATGAAAGTTACAGATTTTACTTTTGATCTGCCGGAGGAGCTGATTGCCCAGGATCCACTTCGCGACCGGTCGTCATCAAGACTTCTTGTGTTAGACCGTTACAGCGGAGAGCGGGAGCATAAGCATTTTCGCGATATAAAAGAGTATTTAAAACCGGGCGACTGTTTAGTTATCAACGACACAAAGGTAATTCCGGCGCGTCTGATTGGTGAGAAAGAGGGAACTGGGGCAAAGATTGAGGTCCTTTTATTAAAAAGAAAAGAAAATGATGTCTGGGAAACCTTGGTCAAACCAGGAAAGAAAGCCAGACCGGGTGCGAGAATTTCTTTTGGACAGGGCGAGCTTGTCGGAGAGGTTATGGAAGTTGTCGAGGAAGGGAATCGTTTGATTCGGTTTGAATATGAGGGTATTTTTGAAGAGGTGTTAGACCGGTTAGGGCAGATGCCACTGCCACCTTATATCACCCATCAATTAGAGGACAAAAACCGTTATCAGACAGTTTATGCAAAACATGAGGGCTCTGCGGCGGCGCCTACAGCAGGACTGCATTTTACAAAGGAGCTGTTAGAAGAAATCAAAGCCATGGGAGTGGAGATTGCCCATGTGACGCTTCATGTAGGACTTGGCACTTTCCGTCCGGTAAAAGTGGAAAATGTATTGGAACACCATATGCATTCGGAATTTTATCAGATTGAGAAAGAAGAGGCGGATAAAATCAATCGGACGAAAGAACAGGGTGGAAGAGTGATTGCTGTCGGCACAACAAGCACAAGAACGTTAGAGGCGGCCGCTGAGGAAGATGGACATTTGACAGCAAAAAGTGGCTGGACGGAGATTTTCATTTATCCGGGATATCAGTTTAAAGTGATTGATGCACTGATTACGAATTTTCATTTGCCCGAGTCTACGCTTTTAATGCTGGTATCGGCATTAGCGGGAAGAGAGCATGTCCTTGCTGCCTATGAAGAGGCGGTAAAGGAGAGGTATCGGTTCTTTTCTTTTGGGGATGCGATGTTTATAAAGTAACTATAATTTTACGGTATCACAGAGGAAAAGGAGCGGAATATGAGAATTGGAGGACTCCAAAAGCTGACACTGTTGGATTATCCGGGGCTTACAGCCTGCACCATTTTTTTGTCCGGCTGTAACTTGCGCTGTCCCTATTGTCATAACGGGCTGCTTGTTGTTCCGGGGAAGCTTTCGAGAGCAGTTTCAGAGACAGAACTGTTTGCTTTTTTAAAGAAGCGGCAGGGACTTTTAGATGGTGTCTGTGTGACTGGCGGAGAGCCACTGTTATCCGATGAAATCCTGCCTTTTTTATTCCGAATCAAACAGCTTGGATATCAGGTAAAATTAGATACAAACGGAACGAATCCTGCCAGACTGAAGGAAGTGATTCGGGAAGGATTGGCGGACTATGTGGCTATGGATATTAAAAACAGCAAAGAGCGATATCCTATAACAGTAGGAAGAGAGGATTTTTCTATCAAACCGGTAGAACAGAGTGTCGACATTTTACGAGAGGGAAAAGTAGAGTATGAATTTCGCACGACCGTGGTGAAGGGACTACATGACAGGGAATCCATCGGCGCAATTGGGGATTGGATATCGGGAGCACAGCGATATTTTTTGCAGAATTTTCGGGAATCGGAAGATTTGATAGCGGAGCTTTCGGGAATCCGAATTCCAATGGGTTCATTTAAGAGAGAGGAATTAGAGGAATTTATCCATATTTTACAGAGCAAACAGATTCCGGCGGTAATCCGAGGAGAATAAAATAGAGGTAACTGAAATTTACGAGGAGGAGCAATATGTATCAGGTAGTAAAAAGAGATGGCAAGGTCTGCGATTTTAACATTGCAAAGATCAGCCGCGCAATTACAAAAGCATTTGAGGCAAAGAACAAACAGTATCATCCAAGCATCATTGATTTGTTAGCACTTAAGGTGACAGCGGATTTTGAGCCGAAGATCAAAGAGGGACTGGTGCAGGTCGAGGATGTGCAGGATAGTGTGGAGGCCGTGCTGGTACAGGCCGGCTATGCGGATGTGGCCAAGGCCTATATTCTTTACCGGAAACAGAGGGAAAAAATCCGGAATATGAAGTCCACAATCTTAGATTACAAAGAGATTGTCAATAACTATGTGAATATCAATGACTGGAGAGTCAAGGAAAATTCCACTGTCACTTATTCTGTCGGTGGTCTGATTTTGAGCAATAGTGGTGCCATTACGGCAAATTACTGGTTATCTGAGATTTACGATGAGGAAATCGCCGACGCCCATAGAAACGCAGAGATTCATCTTCATGATCTTTCCATGTTGACCGGATATTGTGCCGGATGGTCTTTAAAACAGCTGATCCAGGAAGGATTAGGCGGCGTGCCGGGAAAGATTACATCAGCCCCTGCCAATCATTTGTCGACTCTTTGTAACCAGATGGTAAACTTTCTTGGAATTATGCAAAATGAATGGGCGGGAGCGCAGGCATTTTCTTCCTTTGACACTTATCTGGCGCCTTTTGTAAAAAAAGATAACCTGACCTATCCGGAAGTAAAAAAATGTGTGGAGTCTTTCATTTTCGGTGTAAATATTCCAAGCCGCTGGGGAACCCAGGCACCATTTTCCAATATAACATTGGACTGGACTGTGCCAGGTGATTTAAAAGATCTCCCGGCTATCGTCGGCGGAAAAGAGATGGATTTTACTTACGGCGATTGTAAAAAAGAGATGGATATGATCAATAAAGCATTTATTGAGACAATGATTGAGGGAGATGCGGATGGAAGAGGATTCCAGTACCCAATTCCGACTTATTCCATCACCAGAGATTTTGACTGGTCAGATACAGAAAATAATAAGCTTTTATTTGAAATGACTGCAAAATACGGAACACCCTATTTCTCTAACTATGTAAACAGCGATATGGAGCCTAGCGATGTGAGAAGTATGTGTTGCCGTCTGCGTTTAGATCTTCGGGAACTGAGAAAAAAATCTGGTGGCTTTTTCGGAAGTGGCGAGAGTACCGGATCCATTGGGGTCGTGACAATCAATTTGCCACGAATTGCCTATCTGTCCGGGGATGAGAGAGAGTTTTATAAGCGGTTAGACCATTTGATGGATATTTCTGCCCGCTCTTTGAAAATAAAGAGAACGATTATAACAAAACTTCTGGATGAGGGGCTGTATCCTTATACAAGAAGATATCTTGGAACCTTTAATAACCATTTTTCCACAATTGGATTGATTGGTATGAACGAGGTCGGATTGAATGCAAAATGGCTTCAGGCGGATTTGACTCATGAGAAAACCCAGCAATTTGCCAAAGAAGTGTTAAACCATATGAGAGAACGCCTTTCTGATTATCAGGAAGAGTATGGAGATCTCTATAATTTAGAGGCAACTCCGGCAGAGTCTACAACCTATCGTTTGGCGAAACATGATGTAGAGCAGTTCCCAGATATTGTTACGGCGGCAGAACCGGGTGGAACGCCTTACTATACGAACAGTTCCCATCTTCCAGTGGGATATACGGAAGATATTTTTACTGCCTTGGACGTGCAGGATGAGTTACAGACTCTCTATACATCTGGAACTGTATTCCATGCATTTTTAGGTGAGAAGCTTCCTGACTGGAAAGCGGCAGCTTCTCTGGTAAGAAAAATAGCACAAAATTATAAGCTTCCTTACTATACGATGTCACCGACCTATTCCATCTGTAAGGAACACGGCTATCTTTCCGGAGAACAGTTTACCTGTCCAATCTGTGGTCAGGAGACAGAGGTATACAGCCGGATTACCGGATATTATCGCCCGGTCAAAAACTGGAATGACGGAAAACTGCAGGAGTTTAAAGAGAGAAAGGTCTATGATATAACAGGTTCTTCTATGAAAAAACCAGGACGGATGGAAGAACTGGTAAAAGAAAGTGCTTATATAGAGGAAACGGCAGCCCCCGGCAGGGAAACACAAAAACCGGTATTGGAAGGCAGAGAGCCAAAAGTGATGCTTTTTACAACAAAGACCTGTCCGAATTGTAAAATGGCAGCGTCTATGTTAAATAACGCCAATATGGAATACGAGAAGATTGACGCAGAAGAAGAGATGGATCTGACAGAATTTCATAAAGTGAGACAGGCTCCTACTTTAGTCGTAGCATGTGGGGATCATTTTGAAACCTATGCCGGAGCAGCCGGAATAAAAAAATATCTGGAAAACAGATAACAAGAGATAAGAAAAAACAGAGAACAATAGAAACAGAGAACAACAAGAAAGGCGAATCTGCATGTCCAAGCAGATTCGCCTTTCTTTGGGGATAAGTATATCTTAGCCAAAAAAGGTTTTTGTCGATAAGGAAGTTATCCTTAAATCTTAGCCGAAGTATCTCTGTAAGAGACCAGCGAAAGCTTTGCCGTGGCGAGCTTCGTCTCTTGCCATCTCATGAACTGTGTCATGGATTGCGTCTAAGTTAGCAGCTTTTGCACGTTTTGCAAGGTCTACTTTACCAGCTGTTGCGCCGTTCTCAGCTTCTACTCTCATCTCAAGGTTCTTCTTTGTAGAATCTGTTACAACTTCACCTAATAACTCAGCAAATTTTGCAGCATGTTCTGCCTCTTCGTAAGCAGCTTTCTCCCAGTATAAACCGATCTCAGGATATCCTTCTCTGTGAGCAACTCTTGCCATTGCAAGATACATACCAACCTCGGAGCATTCTCCTTCGAAGTTTGCTCTTAAATCTTCGATGATATCTTCGGATACGCCCTGAGCAACACCTACAACGTGCTCAGCAGCCCATGTTACTTCGCCGCTCTGCTCCATGAATTTGGAAGCTGGTGCTTTACATACTGGACAGACTTCTGGAGCTGCCTCGCCTTCATGAACATAACCACATACTGTACATACAAACTTTTTCATAATAATTAATCTCCTTTTCTTTTTTTTATGTTTTATTGTGAATGCCGGCCGGGTTGACCGGCTTGTTTACTTGTTATCAATAATGATAACTATTACTGTTTTATAATAACATAGGTCTTATATAGTGTCAACAGTTTTTTTAAAAAATTTTCTTTTTTTTTATTGTCGTCTATCTACTATTTAAGACAGTCAGAACAGATGCCATGAAAAATAGTCTCATGGCCGGTAATCTTACCGCCAAATACTTTCTGAGCGGCCTGATTGACATCTTCCATATGTTCTAAGGGGAGATCTGTCACTTCTCCACAGTTCTGGCAGATAAAATGATAGTGATCGTTTGTCTTTCCATCAAATCGCTCTGCTTTTCCATTGGTAGTGATGCGGAGAATATCACCCTTATCAGCCAGGAGGGATAAGTTGCGATAAACAGTGCCGAGACTGATATTCGGAATCTCTTTACGGATATCAATATAAATCATATCAGCAGTGGGATGATCACAGCGGTTCATCAAATTTGTGAGAATAGCCTCACGCTGGCGGCTTCTTTTGAGTGTAGTTGTTCCCATTTGAAATGTACTCCTTCCTGTAGATTTAGGTCTTGTTTCTATGATAATAAAAGGAATGGGAATATAAAAACAAGAACTATTATCATTATTATATTATAAGTAGATGTTATTTGTCAATCACTTTGTTTCGATTTTGGTCTGACTCTTTGCAGTAACATCATTTTTATAATAAGGAAGAAAAAAGCTTTCCCCCTCTTGACAAAGGAAATTAGCGATAGTATACTTTGAATGTCAAACAAAGAACGAGAAACTTAATTTTTAATGAAGGATGAATAAAAGGAGATTTGAATTATGCCAGAAAAAATGAAAGAAATTATTGCGGAACAGTTGAGTGTTGATGTGAGTGAGGTACATTTAGAGACTTCTTTTAAGGATGATCTTGGAGCTGACTCCCTTGACTTATTTGAATTAGTTATGGCTTTAGAAGAGGAATATGATGTTGAGATTCCTTCTGATGATTTAGCTAATATTGCGACTGTAGAAGATGTTGTTAATTATTTAAAAGAAAAAGGTGTTGAGTTATAAGAAGCACCGCTTTTATGAACATAATAGGAAGTGTTTTGAATAATGGAATAAGCACAGCAGTTTATTCCATTATTTTTTAAGAAATTTTTATATGGGTGGAGAATTAAGAATGAATGAGGAATATGTAAG
>JAUNBT010000042.1:14351-17990 GCA_030526985.1 Lachnospiraceae bacterium
TTTAAGAAATTTTTAGTTTGACAATCAAAATATTTGTGATACAGAGTGGGAAATAAGCCGTGTATCGCTGGACAATAGAATTGAGTGAGGTGTGAGAATGGGAAAAACAGCCTTTATGTTTCCGGGACAGGGAGCACAGTATGTTGGAATGGGAAAAGATTTTTATGATAATTTTTCAGACAGCCGCGCTGTATTTGAGACGGCAAGCCGGGTTCTGGGATTTTCTATGGAAGAGATCTGTTTTGAAGAGAATGACAAGATTAATATGACAGAATATACGCAGGCAGCTATGGTTACCGCAAGCATTGCCATTTTAAAGCAGGTGGAGAAGGCAGGAATCAAACCGGATGTAACGGCAGGCTTAAGTCTGGGAGAATATTGTGCTTTGATTACTGCGGATGTAATGAGCTTTGAAGATGCCATTATGGCGGTAAGACAAAGAGGAATCCTTATGCAGGATACGGTACCTTTGGGACAGGGAGCAATGGCTGCTGTTCTTGCCTTTGATCAGGAAAAGATTGAGAAAATTTGTGATGAGACAGAGGGAATCGTTACGATTGCCAATTATAACTGTCCGGGACAGATCGTAATTTCCGGAGAAACTGAGGCGGTAGGAAGAGCGTCTGAGAGCTTGAAAGCGGCCGGAGCAAAGAGAGTGGTTCCTTTAAAGGTCAGCGGACCTTTCCATTCTTTGATGTTAAAGGAAGCTGGAGAGAAGCTTTTAGATGTATTAGAACCGATTGTATTAAAAGATCCGGTCATTCCCTATGTTTCGAATACAACAGCAGAGTATATAACGAATCAGTCCGAAGTGAAGGCACTTTTGGGAAGACAGGTCTATTCTTCCGTCAGATGGCAGCAGAGCGTGGAAGCAATGATTGCAGATGGCGTAGATACCTTTATTGAGATTGGACCGGGAAAGACATTGAGCGGATTTATGAGAAAGATTAACCGCACATGCAAGACCATTAATATAGAAACAACAGCTGATTTAGAGAAGCTTTCCAATATATGATAGAAGAGAAGTTAGAAGAGATAACAGGAGGAACAAATCGAATGTTAAAAGATAAGATTGCAGTTGTGACCGGAGCAAGCCGGGGAATTGGACGAGAATGTGCCCTGACTTTGGCCGGCTATGGGGCAACCGTGATTGTCAATTACAATGGCTCAAAAGAGAAAGCCGATGCAGTGGCAGCAGAGATTGCGGCAGCCGGCGGCACAGCCAAAGTATATCAGGCAAATGTTGCAGATTCGGATGCTGTAAAACAGATGATGACAGATGTAAAAAAAGAATTTGGCCGAATTGACATTTTAGTAAATAATGCGGGAATTACAAAGGACAATCTGTTGATGGCAATGAAAGAGGAAGACTTTGACGCGGTCATTGAGACCAATTTAAAAGGTGCATTTCTCTGTATGAAACATGTCATCCGGATTATGATGAAACAGCGGGCAGGACGCATTATTAATATGTCCTCCGTATCCGGTGTGATGGGAAATGCCGGACAGATTAATTACTGTGGTTCGAAAGCAGGATTGATTGGTATGACCAAATCTTTGGCAAGAGAAGTCGGTTCAAGAGGGATCACTGTAAATGCAGTGGCACCGGGATATATTGACACAGAGATGACCCAGGGACTTTCCGATGAGATTAAGGAGAGCTTTATTGAGAGCATTCCTCTTAAGAGAATGGGACAGCCAAAGGACATTGCCGAGACAGTGGCATTTTTAGCGTCGGACCGGGCTTCTTATATTACAGGACAGACCATCAGCGTAGATGGCGGAATGAATATGTAGGAAACCGGAAGAAACAGGTAAGAAACCGGGTTAGAATGGATATCATTTGATAAAAAGGAGTAGAATATGAAACGAGTAGTAGTAACAGGAATGGGAGTAGTAAGTCCAATTGGAAATGACCTGCCTTCTTTCTGGGAGAGCGTAAAAGAAGGAAAGCTTGGAATTAAGCAGATTGACAAGTTTGATACTTCAGAATATAAAGTAAAATTAGCAGCTGAAGTGGAAGGCTTTGATCCAAAAGAATATATGGATGCAAAGACGGCAAAGAGAATGGCAGAATTCTGCCAGTATGCTGTGGCAGCTTCTTCTCAGGCAATCAGCCAGTCTGGATTAGATTTAGAAAAAGAAGATAAGAACAGAATCGGTGTTTCTGTCGGTTCCGGAATCGGTGGACTTCTTGTCCTTGAAAAAGAGACGGAGAAGATGTTGAATAAGGGACCAAAGAGAGTAGCTCCTCTTATGGTGCCGACGATGATTACCAATATGGCAGCCGGAAATGTGGCAATTACCTTTGGTTTAAAAGGAAAATGTATCAACGTAGTAACGGCTTGTGCGACAGGAACCAACTCCATTGGAGAAGCCTATCGTTCCATCCAGGCAGGAGAGTGTGATGTCATGGTGGCAGGAGGAACAGAATCTTCCATTACACCGTTGGGAATTGCAGGATTCCAGTCTCTTACCGCACTTACAACAAGCGAGGACCCGACCCGTGCTTCCATTCCATTTGACAAGGAAAGAAGCGGTTTTGTTATGGGTGAGGGAGCAGGTGTTGTTGTAATCGAATCTTTAGAGCATGCCAAGGCAAGAGGTGCCAATATTTTAGCTGAGATTGTAGGCTATGGCTCTACCTGTGATGCGTTCCATATCACCTCCCCGGCAGAAGACGGAGAGGGCGCTGCAAGAGCGATGGATTTCGCCATCAAAGAGGCCGGTATTGCACCGGAGGATGTGGAATATATCAATGCCCATGGAACAAGCACTCATCACAATGATCTGTTTGAGACAATGGCAATCAAGACCGTATTTGGAGAACATGCATACAAATTGAGTATCAATTCTACCAAATCTATGATTGGCCACACTCTTGGAGCAGCCGGTGCACTTGAATTTATCACAACCGTAAAGACGATTAATGAAGGATTTGTTCATGCGACAGTTGGATATCAGGTGCCGGATGAAGAGTGTGATCTTGACTATACTCCAAAAGCAGTTGAAAGAGAAGTAAATTACGGACTTTCCAACTCTTTGGGATTCGGTGGACACAACGCAACACTTCTTGTAAAAAAATACGCCGAGTAGGAGGGAATCTTGATGCTTACAACAAAAGAAATTATGGAAATTATCCCTCATAGAAGCCCATTTTTATTAATTGATACTATCGAAGAGTTAGAAATCGGTGTCCGCGCTGTGGGAAAAAAATGTGTTTCTTACAATGAACCTTATTTTGCAGGACATTTTCCGGGACAACCGGTTATGCCAGGCGTTCTGATTATGGAAGCTTTAGCCCAGGTTGGTGCTGTCTGCTGTCTTGCAGATGAGAAAAACAAAGGAAAAATCGCTTTATTTGGCGGAATCAATAAGGCAAAATTTAAACAAATGGTAGTGCCGGGAGATGTACTCCGTTTAGAAGTTGAGATGATAAAAGTCAAAGGCCCTGTTGGGATAGGATTGGGAAAAGCTTATGTCGGTGATAAGCTTGCCGCTTCCGGTGAACTGACCTTTGTCATTAAGTAGGGTGGCAGATATGTTTAAGAAGATATTAATTGCAAATAGAGGCGAGATTGCTGTGCGGATTATTCGTGCCTGTCGTGAGATGGGAATCGAGACAGTGGCAATCTGTTC
>JAUNBT010000330.1:0-1567 GCA_030526985.1 Lachnospiraceae bacterium
TTCTCATACCATCTACATAGAGATAGACATCCCGAAATCCTTTCATCTGTGTCTGAAAATTCACACCCTTTTTCTCTGCATTGATTTCTATAGAATGAAGAATCTGCTCCAGTAATTTCCGACTTTTTACATAAGTCGGTATTAATTTGATACTGTCCGACTGAATCCGATTAATATCAAGGGTGTCATTAATCAAATTCAGCAGGTATTGTCCTGACTCCTGAATTTTTCCTATATAATCATGAAGGATCTCCAGATTAGTTTCTTTTTGGGAAAATTCTGAAAATCCCAAAATGGCATTCAGCGGAGTTCGCATATCATGACTTACCCGAGAAAGGAAATTTGTCCTTGCTTCATTCGCCTGACGAGAAAGCAACAAAGCATGCTGGAGTTCTTCTTTGGCTTTCTCCTGTTGCTGAAACAAATTTGTAACATCAGACCCCATGATAATGACCGCCCTGCGACTTTCGTCCATAAATGTATACTGCCATTTCTTTCGGTAACGTCTTCCTTCTGCTTCTGTAGTAAAAGAACAAACATATACCGGATTTTTTTCTAGTTCTTTATAAATTTTCTCAACACTCATCGCCTCTTTTGCTTTATCCCTTTCCCCAGGAATGATTTGTGAAATCAGCTGGGGCAGCAGATTATTTTCAGGCAAATCTTCATTCTCATATTTGATATCTCCTGCTTTTGCATGAATCACGTGAGTATAATGTCCATCAGGCCAATAGACTGCAAGCACCTCATAATCGAGAGCCATCATCTTTTCAATCATAATCTTTAAAGTCATTTCCTCATCTATGTCATAGGAATACATAAAAGATTTGATATCTCCCGTCTCCAAATCTGCATATGTTTTTACTGTTGTATTGACCCAGATTACTTTTCCCTTATGAGTCTTTCGCTGATAATCAACAGAATATTGGTAATCGCCCTGTGCATAGGCGCTAAGAACACGTTTCGCATCTAAAAGATGGCGAATTTCATCCTGCTGCTTTTTTGTATATCCTGTCATTGCAAGATTTTCAGATCCCAGATCATATGGCATATTATCTGCACTAATCCCTATATCGTCTCTGGCAATATAACTTTCAACCACATTTTTTGTGATATTGGAACGAACTTTAACAAGAAGCTTATCACTCTGGGTTGCTTCCTGATACTGCATCTCTTCTTTAAAAACGCGTCTTGCTTTCTCCAATTCCGAAACAGCCAGACTTTCTTTCTTGATGAGTTCTGCTTCTGCTATTTTTTCTTCCGTACAGTCCATTAAAACACATTGAAGAATCTTACACCCATCCTCCTCACCAATTACTTTTCCACGAAGACGAATCCATAGTATTTCCCCATCTTCTCTCCGCTTTCTATATTCTAACAAAACGGGTTGATCCATCCTTGCTTTATTCATCATCGTACTTCTCGTCACAGCTCTATCCTCTGCATATACAAAGTCCAGCGCATCATAATAAGGCAGATTTTTTTTCTCTTCCTCTGTGTAATTCATCATTCGGGTATATCCTTCTGAGAAATAAAGCATCTGAAATGTCTGACCCAGTTTTAATAT
>JAUNBT010000330.1:1577-3012 GCA_030526985.1 Lachnospiraceae bacterium
GGGAGTCTGATCAAGCAATTCCTTGTAATCAGGAACTTTTGAATATATTTTAGAAATATTGCTGGATGATTTCTTCATGTGAACGGTACTCCTTAATTTTTTACTGTTCAAAGCCAAACTCTAAGGCCCTGAATTTTCATACTATAGTGTATTATTTAGCTTCGTACTGCTACCATTTTACCATATTTTAGTCTGGCTGTCAGCTTGAATCTTTTTGTATTTCTGATAGCTTATTTTCCATTTCTGCTACTCCTCGTGTTTCTGATGATTCTAATCGAGTCGGCTTATTCCACAAAAAAGGGCACCACATTTTCTGCAGTGCCCTTTTTCTGGATTATACAATCCATCTTGTTCTATTCATTTTAGTAATTGTGTTCTACTGTTTTATGTACAATATCTCGCATCTGAGGCCATGTTTCCATGTAACGCTCCATATAGAATTTGTACTCTTCATGAGCAGCCGGATCCGGATGGAATTCTTTATCGACACGGATCATGGAGTCTGCTGCATCCTGGAAACTTGGGTAAATACCTACACCTACTGCTGCGATAATACAGTCACCAAGACAGCCGGCACTCTGATTCTCAACAGTTGTATACATTGGTACGCCAATGATATCGGAATGCATCTGCATCCAGAAATCAGACTGAGCAAGTCCACCGCAAGCATAGATTTCATTTACCTTGTAACCAGCTTCGTTCATGCTGATAATACAGTGATTTGCACCATATGCAACACCTTCATATACGGCTCTTGCCATATGAGCTGTTGTTGTACCAATTGACAATCCCCAGAACATTCCTCTTGCTTTTGAATCGGAATATGGAGCACGGTTACCCTGGAAATAATCCATCATAACAAGTCCGTCACTACCAATTGGGATCTCCTGTGCTTTTTCTGTGATTAAATCATAGATATTCATGTCTCTTGTTGCTGCTTCCTGTACCCAGGAACCAGGAATCAAATTATTTCTAAACCATGTTAAAATAGCACCGGATGCCGTTTGTCCACCCTCTAACAGGCTGGTTCCATCGTACATACAGTTTGGATAGGTTCCATTTACACCGTCAACATGGAAATCTTCTTCTGATAATCCAAGAAGACAGGAAGAGGTTCCACCAATCAAAGTCATACCGTTTGGTCTTACACCACCAACACCAAACATGCAGGCATTACAGTCAGCTGTACCTTCCACAACCTGTGTCTTTGTGCTTAAACCAAAAATCTTTGCTGCATCAGAGCTTACCGGTCCTACAATCTCTCCTACCTTTAAGATTTCTTCCGGGAATTTCTCCATAATGTCATCTAAACCTACAGCGTTAAACAGTTCTACTGGATATCCGCCATTTTTATCATCATAGTTCCAACGGAATGCTGCGATTGACATACAAACCGTTTTCTTTCCAGTCAACTTCCAGTTTAACCAGTCTTCAA
>JAUNBT010000331.1 GCA_030526985.1 Lachnospiraceae bacterium
CTCATTTTTCTATCCTTTCTAATGATGAATCTCGTAATTTTTCTCAAACATATGGGGCAATACCGATGTCTCCACAAAATATTTCTGCTGGGACCAGGTGATTGTCGGTGGATTCAAAAGAGGCATATGCCAGTCTGTCACTTTGATTGCAGTCCAAAACAGCAAAAACAGACCAATACACCCAGTAATAAAATGAATTCGATGACTAAAATGTTCCCAATGGGTGATGGCCTCCAATTGATCTTGTATTTTGTTGTCCAATTCTTTTGTAAAATTACTTGTTGTAAGGATTCCCTCATCTAGCTGCTTTGTTCCAATTAAAAGCGTATAGTAAATCTCTAATTCTTCCCGACATCCGGGGCATTCTTCCATATGAATCAGGAATTCCTTTAAATCGCTGCCTGTAAGTTCTTCTTCCACATAGGAAGTAATGCAGGTCTGTGCCTTCAGACAATCCAAATAAACCCCTCTTTTCTTCTTTTTTCTTCTCTTCATGTTATATGAAATTTAACTTTCCGTCAAGCAAATACTCCTGCCAAAAGAGTGAAAAACCATCGAAAAAAATGTGAAACCACTTTTCTATGTATATTTAGTCATCCAAAATGTATAAATAGTTGACAAAATATCATCTATGAACTAAAATAACAAGAAAATATATATTTTAGGAGGATATTTTATGAAGAAATTATCTGGTCTTATCGCTGCTTTACTTGTACTTACATTAGCCTTTACCGGCTGTAGCAGCAACACAGGTTCTGAGGATACCAGCAGTGAAGGTGCAACAACTGCCGCAGCCGAATCTGGTATTCCTGACAAACTGATTGTGGGAACAAACGCTGAATTCCCTCCATTTGAATTCGTGAATGATGATGGCGAATATGATGGATTTGACATTGCATTAATGCAGGCTGTTTGTGACAAAATCGGATGTGAGATGGAAGTCAGCAACATGGAGTTTAAATCTTTACTCGGTGCAATGCAGTTAAATAGCATCGATGTTATTGCCGCCGCTATGACTGTAACAGAAGACAGAAAACAATCTGTTGATTTTTCTGAAAGTTACTACGAAGCAAAACAGGTTATTATCGTAGACAAAGACAGTGATATTGCTTCTTTCTCAGACCTTGACGGTTTAAAGATTGGCGTTCAGGAAGGAACAACCGGCGATCTTTTCGTCACACCTGGTGAAGACGGTGCTCTTGTACAGAACGCAGAAGTAAAACGGTTCAAAAAAGGGGTTGACGCTGTTATGGATTTGAAAAATGGCGGTGTTGATGCAGTTGTTATCGATAAAAACCCTGCAACTGAATTTGTAAGCAGCAACGAGGATACTTTAAAAATTGTCGAAGATGATGCTGCAAAAGAAGAATATGCTTATGCTGTAGCAAAGGGCAATACAGAACTTGCAGATGCAATCAATCAGGCTGTAGAAGAATTAAAAGCTGACGGAACTTATGATGCTCTTGTAAAAGAATACATCAATGAATAATTAGAAATACTATTCATAATTAAGAAGAAGCAGTATAGAACAAGGATGGGCTGCTACCGAATAAGAAACGGTGGCAGCCCATTTTATGGAAACTGAAAAGATACTTTGACAGAAAGGTGCATATGTATGAATTTTATTGACCATCTTTATAATATTTTTATTGATGGAAATGGTTATCTTTTGCTTCTGCGTGGTCTTGGTGTAACACTGCGGGTCGCATTTTTTGCCTGCCTTTTAGGTATTTTACTGGGACTCCTTGCAGCAATCATGAAAATGACCGAAGTCCGTAAGGGAAGAAAAACCATTTTTTCCGTCATTGCCAACATCTATATCGATATTATCCGGGGTACGCCTACCGTAGTACAGCTCTTAATCATTTATTTTCTTGTTTTTAGAAGCCAGGCCAGTGCTCTCGCAGGAATTTGCACATTTGGAATTAACAGTGGTGCATACGTAGCAGAGATTATCCGTGCTGGAATTATGGCAGTGGATAAGGGACAGATGGAAGCCGGACGTTCTCTCGGTCTTTCCTACGGAACGACCATGAAAGAGATTATTATTCCGCAGGCAATCAAGAATATTCTTCCTGCCTTGGGAAATGAATTAATTGTGCTGACGAAGGAAACGGCTATCTTAGGATACGTTGGCATTATGGATCTTGCAAAAGCCTCGGATTTCATTATTTCCCGTAAGTATGTTATGTTTGAACCCTTAATTGCCATTGCAATTATTTATTACATTGTTGTAAAACTAATGACATTTGCTTTGAATGCATTTGAAAGGAGGTTAAGACAAAGTGATATCCGTTAATAATCTTCATAAATATTTTGGAAAATTAGAGGTTTTAAAAGGAATCAACTGTCATATCAGCAAGGGAGAATGTGTCTGTGTAATCGGACCTTCCGGTTCAGGAAAAAGTACCTTTCTGCGCTGTTTGAATCTGTTGGAACAGCCTACAAACGGGGAAATCTCCATTGATGGCGTTGATATTCTTGCAAAAAGTACAAATATTGATTTGTTTCGAAGAGATGTAGGGATGGTATTTCAGCATTTTAACCTGTTCCCCCATCTTACCATCCTGGAAAATGTAACTTTAGCTCCGATTAAGAATAAGCTTCTCACTCCGGATGAGGCAAAAGTACGGGCGATGGAACTGTTAGAGCAGGTTGGAATTTCTGAAAAAGCAGACAGCTATCCAGCACAATTATCCGGCGGTCAAAAACAGCGTGTTGCCATTGCACGGGCCTTAGCGCTCTCTCCGAAAGTAATGCTTTTTGATGAACCGACTTCCGCCCTTGATCCGGAAATGGTTGGTGAAGTTTTAGATGTTATGAAAAACCTTGCAAAAGAAGGAATGACAATGATTGTTGTTACTCACGAGATGGGATTTGCAAGAGAAGTATCCGACCGGGTGTTTTTCATGGATGAGGGAATCATCATGGAAGAAGATAAACCGGAGAATATATTTGATCATCCAAAAGAAGAAAGAACCAGAGAATTTTTATCTAAAGTA
>JAUNBT010000332.1 GCA_030526985.1 Lachnospiraceae bacterium
AAAATCTCTTCATATCTTAAAATATCTTCATGCTGAAGCAATTCTATATCATAAGGCATGCAGTACTTGCAGCGAAGATTGCAACGGTCTGTGACAGAGATCCGCATATAGTCAATCTCCCTTTGGTACAAGTCTTTCATATCGTTCTTCTCCTTTTTAAATAACTGCTTTCATTATAATAAGGATACACCAAAAAAGCAATTATGATTTTATCTAATTTTATGGTATACTAAAACACAGATGTGAAATTATATAGTAAAAATCGCCTGTTCGAAAGAAATTTGATTGGAGGATGAACATGTTAGAAATTACACTGATGAAAAGTCTCTATCACGAGATGAATCCAGAGAAGATACCAAATGTAACTGAAACAACCAACGAAGATGCATCCAGATTCCGCACACTTGCTATCCATCTTCCCGCATATCCCAAATTAAAGACCTTCACCGCAGAGGTCCGCTATATGGCATACGGAAGCGCCATGTATTATCTTCATTTTAATGATAACCTGGAAATAGAGGAAGATATACAGTCTCCCATGGCAAAAGATGTCATCCTTCATTTTTATACTACCTATCAGCCATCCTATTTAAAGGAAGATCTGCCGGAGGATTTCTCTTCTATTTGTGTACTCGACTGTTTTGATGTAGCTAAAATACCGGATTATCGTCCAAAGTATGCTTTTCCGGGACTTGTCCTTTATGAGGATATGAAGAATGGAAACTATAAGGCAGTAGATGGTTCTATGCCGACTTTTCCTGGCATTCGTATGTTAAATCAGGATAGAAATTCCACAGATCCGGAGAATGAGAAACCGGCATATATTGCAAAAGATGAAAACTACACAAAATTTGATGGAAATAATGACGAATTCCAGAATAAATTAGAAGAGCTTAAGAAACAATTTGAACTCCCAATCATTTAACAATCAGAGTAACATTTTTGTAACATCTTAATAATTCAGCAATTTTTTCGAAGGTTGACCCTTTTTTTAACAGGTTCAACCTTTTTTCTTTCCCTTTTTATTACGATTTTGTTACGATTTTTTCTCTTTTTTTAAATTTTGCTCATTTGTTCACACTTTGGACACATTTATGGGTTATACTTATACCTGTTTTTAAGCATCAAATAACAGAGCAATATTTTTAAGGAGGATTCCATGAAAGAATTCATATTTTCATATAAAAGATTTTTCATATTTATTACAGCTTTATTATTATCTATCACATTTGTTTCAAATAATAACAAATTATCCGAGGTTTCTGCCGCAGAAGAGCAATATACTGTTAATACAGCTGACTTAAATGTAAGAATAGAGCCAGATTCTGACAGCGAGATTCTTACCGTTTTGGATAAAGGCGTTGTTGTCACCGTTACTGACACAGAGGGTTCTTGGAGCCAGATTATTCTTCCAGATACAGATAACTTAGATTCTCTCGATACTTCCTCCAACACAGGATATGTAAAGAGCAAATATTTGACAAAAGGTACTTCTCTTCCAACAAAGAAGAAAACTGTTTCCACATCAAAAGGTCAGAAGGTTGTAACCTACGCAAAGAAGTTCGTCGGAAACCCATACCGCTGGGGCGGCGAAAGCCTTACAAAAGGAGCTGACTGCTCCGGTTTCGTAAAAGCAGTTTACAAACATTTTGGAAAAAACCTTCCTCATTCTTCCTACTCTTTAAGAAAGGTTGGAAAGAAGGTATCCAGCTTAAAGAAAGCAAAAGCCGGCGATATCATCTGTTACAGCGGCCATGTAGCTATTTACATGGGCAATAACAAGATTGTACATGCCAGCAACCCAAGCACAGGAATTAAGATTTCTTCTAATGCAAAATACAGAAAGATTGTAGCTATTCGAAGAATTTACAACTAGTACATAAAATATCGCTAAAAACCCCCGGAAGACAGGAACTCTCCAACCACTACTGTTTTCTGGGGGTTTTCTTTTGTTCTAACCTTGCTGCTCCCGCATATATTAAATTATCCAGACACCACACCATAAGGAGGTATTCCATATGAGTCATAAAGCTGTTCTTGCCATTATCTTTCTCACCATTTCTGCTTACACCCTGTATAAAATTATAAAAAATAAGCCGGAATACCTTCTTTTGCTCGGTGTCCGCGGCTTATTTTCTATTTTCTTTCTTCATTTTATTAACTATATCTGTACTGCCAACCAAATTGCTCCCGTTGTCTCTGCCAATCCAGCAAGCCTTTGTGTCGGGGCTTTTCTTGGCATTCCGGGAATCGTTTTCTTATATGCTTCGGGGATTTATCTGGCGTAATTCATCTGACATGATTCATCCCTGTTATTTCTTTTCCTTCTCTTGTAACAGTTCAGCCTTCGTCTTAACTCCAGAATTTTGATGCAGAACATATTGGCGACAATAAATGAAGGTGAAAGTTTCGTATGGTCAAATAGACATGTCCTCTCTCAATTTTGCCCTCAATATGGAAGTTTTTACCATGAAATTATGAAAATTCGTGGATTTTAAACCGTATTTTTCTAATAGAGAGTATTTTATCTCCCTTTTGCCCACAACTGTAGATTTTTGTGGGCAAAACAAGCTTTTTTATCTTCCCTTAGAAAAACGAAAGGCAAAAATGACATTTTCAGCAACAAATTAAGTAATATAACAACATAATTGGACAAAATTTGAAGTCTAGTGTTCCCATTTCCCATCGGTGGAATAAAGATGTTACATATCCCTTCATACAAAACCTGCCCCTCACCAAAAGATATCGTCTCCCTGTATTTGTAAAAAGTAGTGGTGTTCAGTCGGAGGCAGAACTGTTACTTTCTCTTTTGTTTTATCGTTATACTCACTTGACAATACCGAATGGAAACCCTATAATAAAGGCGATGCAAACGAAAAACATTTACGGAGGTACAACACAATGAAGAGAAGATTATTTTCAACTATATTGGCATTTGTTATGACAGCGACTTTGCTTTCCGGCTGTTCATCCAGTAACGAAACTGCAACTACTGCTGACG
>JAUNBT010000333.1 GCA_030526985.1 Lachnospiraceae bacterium
TAGAAGATTTATTTTTTGGACAAATAGACATGGTCACACCTCCTTAAAATTGTTAAAAATATCACGGATAGCTGACATTCTAGGATCGGGTACGGACTGGTCACAATCGCAGGTTGTCTCGTTCTGGTTACAACCACAGACTGGACATATCCCCTTACAATCCTCCTTACAGAGAATCTTCATGGGCATATTGGCTGCAATCTCATCATAGATGAGCATGTCTACCGCCAGCATACTTCCTTCCAATAGAATTAATTGGTTCCATTCTTTCACATCATCATCTTCCGTATTACGATCGATAGTCACATCGATCACGATAGGAAATTCCACAGATACATCCCTCAGGCAACGGTCACAGGGAATCAAAAGTGTAATCTTCGTCTCGCCTGTCACTTGAATCTTCTTCCTGCCAATATTTTCTACTGTCAGTGTAAAAGGCTCCTTGCTATTCACCGGATACTGGCTTCCTGAATAGGACACCTCGTCAAATCCGGCTTCCACCTGATAGGACTGTGATTTCCCTGAAGTTGACAATATCTCTGATACGTTTATCTGCATCATATACTGTATCTCCTATTTACTCATACCTTTGCTATTATACACATAAGATTTGGTCTTGTCAAGCTTTCAACTTGATATTTTTTGAACTATTTTTTTGAACAGACACAACATTTTTAAGAACTTTTTTAAGGATCCCCCGAAGGAGATCCCTAAAACAGGCATGATTTAGATTAAAGCAACTGTCTCGCGGCAGATCATTAATTCTTCATTTGTAGGAACACAAAGTGCTTTTACTTTAGAATCCTGTGTAGAAATGATAGCTTCCTGTCCTCTGATATCATTTGCCTTAGGATCAATTTCAAGTCCTAAATATCCGAAATAAGAACAGATTGTTGCACGGGTATTTTTATCATTCTCGCCAAGACCTGCTGTAAATACGATAGCATCTACGCCGTTCATGGCTGCAACATAAGAGCCGATGTATTTTACTACATGATAGCAATATGTTTCTAGTGTTGTTTTTGCACGTTCGTTTCCTTCAGAAGCTGCTGCTTCGATATCACGGAAGTCACTAGATACACCAGATAATCCAAGCACACCGGATTTCTTATTAAGGATTGTAAGAATCTCGTTAATATCAACATTATCTGTCTTAGCGATGAACTCTAATACACCAGGATCAATGTCACCACTTCTGGTTCCCATGATAAGACCTTCTAATGGAGTCAGTCCCATACTGGTATCAACAGATTTTCCACCGTTTACAGCTGTAATACTTGCACCGTTTCCTAAATGGCATACAATAATTTTTAAATCTTCTATTGGTTTTCCAAGGATTTCTGCTGTTCTCTGTGCTACAAACTGATGGCTGGTACCGTGGAATCCGTAACGACGAACACCATATTTTTCATAATACTCATAAGGAATGCCGTAAAGATATGCTTTCTCTGGCATTGTCTGATGAAATGCGGTATCAAATACACCTACCATTGGTTTTCCAGGAAGCAGCTCGCGGCATACGTTCACGCCAATTAATGTTGCAGGATTATGAAGAGGTGCAAATGGGTTACACTCTTCTACTGTCTTAATCATCTCATCTGTAACAAGAGCGGAGCATGCAAATTTTTCGCCGCCATGTACCATTCTGTGGCCAACTGCACTAATCTCGTCTAAAGAACTGATTACACCATTCTCTTTATCTGTCAACTGATCAAGAACCATCCCGATTGCTTCTGTATGAGTTGGCATTGCTGCCTCCATCTTAATCTTATCTTTACCAGCTGGCTGATGAGTCAATACTCCATCAATTCCGATTCTCTCACATAACCCCTTTGCCAATACAGTCTCTGTCTCAGAATCAATTAACTGATACTTTAAAGAAGAGCTTCCACAATTAATTACTAATACATTCATTTTCCTTTACTCCTTCATTTCATATTTTTCTTATCTTTTCTGAAAAATCTTTGTCCCACTATTATAAACAAATAAAATACTGTATACAATATTTTTTCAGAAAATTATTGTATTTTTTGCGGTACAACAAAAAGTTGTCATTTTTAAGTCCATTATATTATATATCATAGGACAATTTAAAGCAACTCAACTTTTTTGACCGAATTCTTGTGAAAGTTTTGACAATAAATTCTTTTCAAGTATCATATGATGTCTCACAGCCAGGCAAATGATTACAAAAGTTGGATGGCTACTGGCATTGACCTGTCAAATGTGATATGCTTATTCTTAGTTTCCAAGTCTGGATCAAAACAGTTACTTTAAATTATAATAATCAGGAGGCTCTCATGAAAACTGCCGGAATTATTGCAGAATATAACCCGTTTCATTACGGTCATCAGTATCATATTGAACAGACAAGAAAAAAAACCGGTGCTGATTACGTCATTGCTATCATCAGTGGTAATTTTGTACAAAGAGGCGCACCCTCTGTAATTGATAAATATCAACGAACAAAAGCTGCCCTTTCTTCCGGATGCGATCTCGTACTGGAGCTTCCGGTTGTATATAGCAGTGCAAGTGCAGAATTTTTCGCTTCTGGAGCTGTCTGTCTGCTTGACAGCCTTGGCATATGCGATTTTTTGTCTTTTGGCAGTGAAGCCGGAAAACTGGATCAACTCTCTGTTTTGTCAGATATTTTGCGGGAGGAACCGAGTGATTTTAAAAATATTTTAAAATTTTATCTGAGGGAAGGTATGTCTTTTCCCCTTGCACGAGAAAAGGCTCTGCATACTTATTGTGACTCCATCCTTCATTGTCAATTCTCTAACGATTTTTGGAGTTCTTTAAAACAATCTAACAATATTTTAGCTTTGGAATATTTAAAATCACTGAAAAAAATCCGCTCAGGTATATTTCCTGTAACCATTACACGCAAAAATGCACCGTATCACGACAAAAAATTATATGAAGATTTTTCTTCTGCCACAGCCATCCGTCATACCCTTTTCACATCGAAGGACTGTAGTCAGATAAAACATTCTGTTCA
>JAUNBT010000001.1 GCA_030526985.1 Lachnospiraceae bacterium
GATGTTTTCAAAGCAAGAGAAGCGGATTCTACTTTACCACTTGAAGATATTGTGCTATTCACTTCATATACTTCAATCTGTTCCTGGGAAGACAGATACGTTGCAAATTCGTCACAACCATCCCCATCGAAATCACCTGCTGCTAAAGACAATAATGCGGTACCCTGCCAGGAATACCCCGTTCCCAAATTGGAAGTATTCGCGTGCGTCTTGGTGTATAAAAGGGTATCATCTGTCGCACTCAATAACACAGTCGTAATCGATCTGTTCTGGTTTAATATCGACTGCACAATGATATCCTGATAACCATTTCCATCGGTATCCAATCCACAACTGCGGATTGCAATTGCATCTGTCATCTGTGCACTATAATACTCCTTACTCTGCTGAGAATTTAACATTAAAGTATTCTCAGTCATATCTGTTTTACTTGTTGCCAAGGAGCCATTATACCAGCCCAGATTTAGCCCCTGCCCGGAACTACTATCCGATTTTTCATAGTCGTAGCCCTGCGAATAGACTTCGCTTCCCATCCATCTGCCATAATACAATTCATTGACAGGATTCAGATTCGTCGCTTTATCCTTCGCAGCCGTATAGGGATTGACATCCTCATCGCCCAGATTCGGCTCTGTCACACTAAATCCCAGTCCACTTAAAGCATCCTTTTTCGAAATTGATTCACTCTCTGCCGCCTCAGCCTGCATAGATTTCTCTGGCTGCAGGAAAGGAACCAATGTTCCCAGCAGAAAAAAAATCATTGCGAAACTAATCATTCTTTTTCGCAGTCTCGTGCTATTTTTGGTTTTTTTCCTCATTTTTTCTCCTCCTTATTCCACTTTCATGGTATTTCTTTCTGAACATCCTTCCATATTAGTTTCATTATAATAAAAAAGTGCACAAAAAAATAGTTACCAAAGGTTACCTTTAGTAACTATTTTTTTGTTTTCTTTGACAGAAATCTATAAATATCTCCTTAGTTCTCCGCGATGTTCCAGCTGTAATTTATTTAAAATGATGGAGCTACATTTTTTTATATAATTATATGAATACTTCAGTTCTTCTGCCACTTCCCGGTTGCTATATCCAATCGCAATCAATCTTGCTATCTTCAATTCTGTTGCAGATAATACTCCTTCTAACATTTCTCGATATTCGGCGGAAAAGTCTGCCGTAATTACATGACGTTCCTGTTGGTGTTGGTTACTCTCTGCCTGTTTCATACGTAATCGAATACGACTTAACAATACATCTTTTGAAAATGGTTTCCCTATAAAATCTATCGCACCACTCTCTAAGCATCTCACTTCTGTCTCGACGCCCGTCCTTCCTGTCAGATAAATAATCGGAAGATTTTCACCACCTGGAATTTCCCTGATCTGTTCTAATGTTTCGTAACCATCCATCTCCGGCATATCTACATCTAATAGTACAATATTGGGAATTCCACGATTTTTTATGTATCGGATTGCCTGGAGTCCTGATTTTGCCATAGCAACTTCATAAGAATCATATAGAATGGATTCTGCCAGTTTTAATAACATCACATCATCATCGACAACCAAAATCCTTTTTTTCTCCTCCAAATTTCTCTCCTCCCATCGTTGTAAATAAACAGCTGCCATCATATAATTGACTTTCAAATATTCTCAATCTGCCAATCAATTGCCTCTAACCCATGTTCTTTTAAAAACTGATTTGCCTGGCTGAAATGCTTGCACCCAAAAAAGCCACGATATGCGGAAAGTGGGCTTGGGTGAGGTGCTTTTAAAATAAAATGATTGGGATTGTGAAGCATACTCTCTTTATTTTGTGCCGGACGTCCCCATAACAAAAAAACAATGGGACGGTCCTGCTTATCTAACACCTCAATGACCGCATTGGTAAATTCCTCCCATCCAATTCCTCTGTGGGAATTTGCCTGATGAGCCCTCACGGTAAGTACCGTGTTGAGAAGCAGTACTCCCTGTTGTGCCCATTTTACAAGGTATCCATTGTTTGGAACATAACAGCCCAAATCCTCATGTAATTCCTGATAAATATTCACAAGAGACGGCGGAATATCGACTCCCGGCTTGACCGAAAAGGAGAGTCCATGAGCCTGTCCGATATTATGATACGGATCCTGACCTAAAATTACCACCTTTACGTCTTTTAGCGGGGTCAAATGAAAGGCATTAAAAATATCATCCGCATCGGGGAAAATCTGCTGGGTCTGATACTCTTCATTTACTTTCAAAAATAGTTCTTTATAATATGGTTTCTTATATTCCTCTTTCAGGGCATTGGCCCAATCATTATTGATTGGCGGCATTTGCTGTTCCTCCTTTTTTCCTTTGTTATTTTCCGTCCTCAAGTAATTTTCTTCTGACATGTATTTTTACTTGTTTCTTAAAGAATCCGATTCCGTAACATATCATCTCTTCGTATCCTTCTTCAACCAGCTCGGCTCCGTATTGTTTTTCTTCTATCTGTTGCAAAGCTTCTTCACAGGCTGCATCTAATTCCCTATATCGCTTTGCCAGTTTTAATTCTAAAATAACAGGAGGAATTGGCAATGGTTTATGACTCATGAGACCGCCTCCTACACATGGTTGATTTTTTTCAGTATAGCACAAAAAAGAGCGGGATACCATCCCGCCCTTTAAAAAAGAATCCTATTATATTACAGTAATCTGGTAATCAAGATCTTTACCGTCGTCATCTCCCCGTTTAAAGTCAATGTTCTCATACATCGCCTTGGCTTCTTCCCATGGAAGGACATCGCCTTCCTCTTTCAGATATTCCAAAATAGCAGGAACGCCTTCTCCGGTAAGAGAGCATACAGGAAATATCTTCTTACATCCAGCTAAACGGAGCCATTCTGCAGCCTGCTCCACGTCTGCATAAGGATCGTCAATCTTGGTAATTACACCGACTACCTCCCGGTTTGATACGGATGTAACGTTAGGGGGATAGAGGGAAAACGGCTCTGTCGCATTCATTAAAAGACCAATGACATCGGCCTCACAGGAATACACAGCCAAAGCACCGGCCAGATTCTTCGTCTCAGCGTATTCTCCCGGTGTATCAATGATAACATCAAAATGATTGACATACTGGGTTTTATGATATGTAATGGTCTCTCCCTTGATTGCCTGCTTCAGTGTCGTCTTGCCGGCTTCACTTCTGCCTACAAACATGATCTTTCTCATCTTTTAACCGCCTCTTATCTCTTTGTGATCTTACAGGTATTGTAACCTAATTCTCTGTTACAGTAGCGTACTACTTCCTGAAGAGCAGACTCTACAGAAGAAATCCTTCCTGTTATGATCAGGGTTCCGCTGAAACGGTCAACGAATCCGAGGTAGATATCGCCTGTTTTAACAGCGATATCACTTGCGATCACTGCTGCCTCTGCAGGAGTCATCTTGATAATTCCAATCGCAGCTTTCTCAAAATCTATATTCGGATTCAATCCTAACTTTCTATATACGATCGGCTTCGGGCTGGCAATAATATGAGCCAGTGTAATCTCACGTCCTGGTACAGTTTCCTGAATAATTCGAAGCAGACCCTCGCTGCTGCTTCCTTCCTGCATTAATTTACTAAAATCCATGTAACCACGCTCCAATCTTCTTTATTTCCTTCAGACCTGTTCTCTGAAGTATTTTCATGCAATACCTCTGTCCTAAGACCAGACAGGCATAGTAATCTCTAATAAATAGTATATCAAAAACAAAAAAGAGGGAAAAGCAATATTTCCCCCTTTTTGTGATATTTTTTAGTTGTCTTTCTCTCTGACTAAACCATATTCATGGACTTTTTAGACGGCAGTTCCACTTAGGTCTTTCGCTTTTTTGACCAGCCACGCCTTTTTTATAAGCTGTATATCCAAATCCGGATCAAGTTCGAGAAACAAGGTGAATTTTTCCGCTTCCTTAAATATCTTTCCCGATACAGCTTCCTCAACCTGAATATCCACAATCTGTCCACTGACTAAGATAAGTCCCCTGTTATCAAGGACTTCCACTTTATCCCTGATACGAAACTCCCCTTTAGCAGTCTCACCGTAGACCCATCCCTGTTTTTTGTCTGTACTGCTGCAATCCATGGAACTTTTATCTCCGGCATCCACATAAAACAAATCCGGCTCCGCAAGGTGAAGCTCATAGATTCTCTTTTTTGCCTCTTCATAAGCCAGTTCTTCTTCTGTCTTTTGGCGGGCTGCTAAAGGAGGCTTCTCCTTCTTTTTATTCCAAAATATCATTATTCTTCGTAACCGTCCGGATTACTGCTCTGCCATCTCCAGGAGTCTTCGCACATCTCATCTAGGCCTCGTTTTGCTTCCCAGTGTAATTCTTCTTTTGCAAGAGAAGGATCTGCATAGCAGGTCGGGATATCCCCGGCTCTTCTCGGCTTAATTTCATAAGGAATCTCTTTGCCACAGGCTTTTTCAAATGCTTTGACGATATCTAATACACTATATCCAATTCCTGTACCCAGATTGTAGATTAAAACGCCGCCTTTTTGCTCTTTCATCTTCTCAATTGCACGGACATGTCCCACAGCAAGATCCACCACATGGATGTAATCTCTTACACCGGTTCCGTCCGGTGTATCATAATCATCGCCAAATACACCTAAGCAGGAGAGTTTTCCTACTGCGACCTGAGTAATATAAGGCACCAGATTATTCGGGATTCCCTTTGGATTCTCTCCAATCTTTCCACTCTTGTGGGCACCGATTGGGTTGAAGTAACGAAGCAGTACAATATTCCATTCTGGATCTGCCACATAAAAGTCTCTTAAAATCTCTTCCAGCATCAATTTTGTTCTGCCATAAGGATTGGTAACGGATAGAGGGAAATCTTCTTTAATCGGCACAGTTGCCGGATTGCCATATACGGTTGCGGATGAGCTGAACACAATATTTTTCACCCCATGGGCTCTCATCACGTCACACAAAACCAAGGTGCCCGTAATATTATTATAGTAATATTCCAACGGCTTTTGTACAGACTCACCAACTGCCTTAAGTCCTGCAAAATGAATGACAGAATCAATTTTTTCTGCCTCAAAGATGCTCTCCATTGCACTTTTGTCGAGCAAATCTGCTTCATAAAATGTCAGTTCCTTTCCTGTGATTTCCTCTACTCTTTTTAAAGACTCCTCACAGGAGTTGCAAAGATTATCAACAACAACTACTTCATATCCTGCATTTAACAATTCCACACAGGTATGGCTTCCAATATATCCGGCTCCTCCGGTTACTAGTATAGACATATCTTTCTCCCTTCTAAACTCATACAATCTCAGGTCTTATCCCCATCTGGATTTTTTCCTGTTATCAACATTTTTCCAAATCATCGTACCTCTTATCCACCTTTTTGTCAATAAAGCTTTTTCCGCTCCATTTGGATACTAAGCTGTTTTTTAAAAAAACCAACTCCATAACAAATAACTTCCTGATATCCTTCTTCCACAAGATCTGCATAATATTTCTTTTCCTCAATCTGTGCCAATGCTTTTTCACAGGCTTTGTCAAGTCCGCTAAAACGATCCGCCACCTTTAATTCCAGCAGAACCAGGGGAATTGTAACATCATAGTTATAAATCAGGATATCGAATCTTCCAATCCCGGCTTCCCGATTTGATTTTACAATATATTCTTTCAGATTCGCCATTAACCCCACCAGAAATCCATGATAAAAAGCCTCCCCACTATCCATATAGCTGATTGTGCGGTGCAGCTGTTTTATCAGCTCTTTTTTGAAAATCTCTGTCTTTCCAGTCAACATACTATCGTACAGTACAGAAAGGTCCTGAAGTTTCACTTCATCACGGAACCAATTTTCTATCTGATTTCGATAAATCGAGCGCACTTCCCGGTTTGGAAGAGCAAACTTTACGTAAATATCGTCCTCCACCATCTGCTTTCCTGCCTGTTTTAAATATCCTGTAAAAAACAGAAAATTCCACAAATTCTCTTCTGACTCATAGATATCGTTATAGGTAATATCTTCGTGCACCTTTTTTTCTATGATTTTTCCCGACAAAAGCGATTCGATTTCTTCCTGCACTTCCCGTCCGGAACGATACACTAAGTCCCTGACTATTTTGTTAGAACTGGTATTACTCCATTCCGCTGTCGGAAACGCATTTTCATCCTCATAAATTCTTTCCACATAATGAAGCACGCTCCATGGGTTATAGACTTCTGCCTTTCCAAACAGATAGCCGTCATACCAGTCTTTCATCGTCTCCATTTTGTTCTCTCGACCATAAAAAACAAGCATCTGTCTGACTTCCGATTCTACAAAACCGAAATGTTCACCGTATTGTTCATTTAAGATAGAAATCGTCTTTAAATTATTTAATCCGGTAAAAATAGACTCTTTGCTAATCCTTAAGCATCCCGTAATAACGGCAAATTCCAAATGTGGATTTGTCTTTAATGAAGATTCAAACAGAGAGCGGATAAAAGCTAACATCTCATCATAAAAACCAGAATAATAGGCATTTTCCAACGGTACGTCATATTCATCTATCAGGATAATTACTTTTTTTTGGTACACTTCATACAGACATTCTGATAAGAAAGCCAATGATGTATAATACGCACTTTCTCCAGCCTTTTCATCGCGAAGGGCAATAAATTTTTCTCTGCGCATTTCATTTTTTAGGTCGGATAAGATACTGTCATGGCGGTAGAATTCTGCTGCAATAGCTTCCCTCATACATTCATATGCAATTTGAAAGGATGGCTGTTTTGCAGATTTTAAAGTCAGGTTGATTACCGGATATTGTTCCTGCAGACTTGTGTATTTCTGTCCAGCCCCCATAATTTTTAAACCGTCAAATAATTCTTTTTTACTCCTACCATCTATTGGTTTTTCAAAAAAAACTTTCAGCATACTTAAATTCAACGTTTTACCAAACCGACGGGGACGTGCAAAAAGATTGACTTTTCCTGTCCTATCAAGAAGTTCTTTGATAAACCATGTTTTATCAACATAGTAATACCCTTTCTCCCTTATCTCTTCAAAATCGTCAACTCCAATTGGCAATGGCTTATAGGACATAGCATTCCCTCCCTAATCATCGAGATTTAATTGCTTTACCAGCTCCCTGTCACGGTTTAATACGTGATAAGAATTCATACCTTTATTTCTGGCACGGTACTCCGCTAAAAGTTGGGGATTGCTGATTACCCGATAGGAATACACCGGAATCACACTGTCTCCCCGCTGTTCTTCGCAAAGAGCATCCTCCATAAGAATGGCTGCTTCCTCCTCGCTTACATCCGCTTCAAACCGAACGTACTCGTCCGGATCTGATTTAAACTCGATTTCTTTTCTTTCCAGAGCTTTCTTCATATAGCCCTCCACCGATTTTTTTACATAGATATCTCTCATGCTTTTGCCTCCCATCTTTCTTTTTTCTTATATTTTCTCATCATCCAGATATATTTTCCTACCAGAGGAATATCAGCAAAGATCCATGCCATCGGGGAAGCGAAACAGATTCCCAAATATCCCATCGTCGCCGGAAGTGTAAGAACAATCAAAATACGTGCCACCAGTTCTCCAATACCACCCATCAACGGTGTCATACCATCTCCTAATCCCTGCAAAGAATTACGGAAAATAAAAAGAATGGTAAGAGGAATCTGGAAAAATCCAATGGTTCTAAGATAAGTGGCTGCGTACTCTAATACTTCCTCTGTCGGTTCGCTCAAAAACAGCATTGTAGATGCTCTGCCGCCAAAGATCATCAAAGCACCAATCAAAAGACTTGCCACCACGCCCATCCAGACAGAGCAGCGGATTCCCTGCCGGATTCTGTCCATTCTCCCTGCGCCGTAATTTTGTCCACAATAAGTCGACATCGTAAGGCCCAGACTTGCCACCGCCTGGGTAATCAATATTTCCACCTTGCTTGCCGCCGTGTAAGCTGCAATCGCTGCTGCACCAAATCCATTCAACACGGCCTGAAATACGATAATTCCCACACCGGTAATCACACCCTGCATTGCCATGGGAAACCCGATTTTTAAATGCTCCCATGCAAGGGACCAGTCAAAGACCATGTCCTCTTTTGTAAGTTTGATAATCTCATAATTTTTAAATGCATAGATTGTACAGACGATGGCTGAAATCAACTGGGCAAACACAGTCGCATAAGCGGCTCCCGCCACGCCCATATGAAATACAAGAATCAAGATTAAATCCACAATTACATTTAAAACAGAGGAAAATATCAAAAAATAAAGTGGCGTCTTACTGTCTCCCAAAGCACGGATAATGCTGCTCATCATGTTATAGTAAATCGTTGCAATAAAACCGCAATAGATAATCACACTATAAAGCCATGCATCATGAAAAATCTCCTCCGGCGTGTTCATCACTTTAAGAAGCGGTGTTACGGTAAATAGACCAATTCCGGTAATAATCACTGTCATAATTCCACATAAAATCAAGCTGGTTACAACAGAGCTTCTAACTCCTTTTGCGTCTCCTGCACCAAATCTCTGGGCTGTAATTACTGCAAATCCATTGGTCAGTCCGATTACGGACATAATTACCATAAAAGTGACCGGTCCGGAAGCGCCAACCGCTGCTAGTCCTTCCAGACTGACAAATCTTCCCACTATCACGGAATCTACCATGCTGTAAAGCTGCTGAAATACATTTCCAATCAGTGCCGGTATAGTAAACAGCAAAATCAGCTTAAGAGGATTTCCCCTTGTCAAATCCTTCGTCATATCTAAACTCTCCCTCTAATCCAAACCCGGATTCTTCTCGTTCTCTTCTTCCGGGCTCATTTCTTTTAGTCTGTCACAAAGTCCTGTATATCGTTTTAATTCATTACTATTTTCAATCATCTGTGTCACAGTGGACGATAACCCTACGATTGTAACACATTTTCTTGCTCTTGTTACGGCAGTATAAAGAAGGTTCCGGTTAAATAACACCCTCGGTCCGGTAAAAAGAGGCATCACCACCGCAGGATATTCACTTCCCTGGGATTTGTGGATGGTAATCGCATAGGCAAGCTCTAACTCGTCCAGCATAGTATAGGAGTATTCTACCATTCTTCCCTCATCGAATTCCACTAAAACCTTTTCGGAAAATGTATTAATCTCGCGGATTCTTCCCATATCCCCGTTAAAGACACCGACTCCTTCCTCCCGGACAAAGCCTTTCGGGGAACGAATCTGCCACTCCAGCTTGTAGTTATTCTTAATCTGCATGACCTTATCTCCTTCCCGAAATAAGGTACCTCTCGCTTCCTTCTCCTGTTTTTCGGCGGAAGCCGGATTAAGATAATGCTGCAAGACCTGATTTAACCGTTCCACACCTAATTCCCCTTTTCGCATTGGAGTCAGTACCTGAATATCAAAAGGGGAAGAATCCACATAATCCGGCAATTTATCACGAACCAGATAGACAAGTACCCCTGTGATTGTCGGTGCATCCCTTCGCTCAAGGAAAAAGAAATCCTGACTTTTATTATTCAGCATCACTGCCTCCCCCCGGTTAATCCGGTGGGCATTCATGACAATATCGCTTTTTTCCGCCTGACGAAAAATCTTTTTTAACTCCACAACTGGAAATTGTCCAGAGCGGATTAAATCCTTTAATACGTTTCCCGGTCCTACGGAAGGAAGCTGGTTACTGTCACCAACTAAAATCATCTTCGTTCCCGGAACAGAAGCCTTCAATAGTGCATACATCAAATTAATATCCACCATGGACATCTCATCGATAATAATAACGTCTGTATCTAATGGGTTCGAAGCATTTTTTTCAAAATGGGAATCCATTCCCAGTTCTCCGTTCACCTCCAAAAGTCGGTGAATCGTAGATGCATCGTAACCGGTTGCCTCCTGCATCCGCTTCGCCGCCCTTCCGGTCGGCGCCGCAAGCATCATGGTAAGACCCTCTTTTTCAAAATAGCGAATCAGGGCATTGATTGTAGTCGTTTTTCCGGTACCCGGTCCTCCAGTCAGAATAAGTACACCCTGCCCAGCAGCCATCATCAGTGCTTCCCTCTGTTTTTCATCCAGTGCAATACTCAGTTCTTCCTCGATTGCACGAATCTGTTCTATCAGCTTTTCCTCCTCCCAAGGGTAGGAGAGATTTAAATCCAAAAGCATCTTAGCCGCATTCAGTTCCATAAAATAATACTGATCGCTAAAAATCTGTTCCTGTCCATCCATGGTCTTAATCATCAGCTTTTTATCAAGGACAAGCTCCATCAGATGGTCCTCTATAAAGGAGGGCTCCACCCCAATCAACTGTGCCGTTTTGGTAAGAAGCATCTCTTTGGGAAGATAGACATGCCCTGCTCCTACTCCCTGCATTAGCGTGTACAAAATGCCGGAGCGGATTCGGTATTCGCTGTCTTTTCGAATTCCCGCTTTCGCTGCAATCTCGTCAGCAATCTTAAATCCGATTCCGGTGATGTCTTCCGCCATCTTGTACGGATTTTCCCGAATTATTTCGTAGACTCGTTCTCCATATTCTTCATAGATTTTCATTGCATAATGGGTCGTAATCCCAAAATCAGATAAAAACATCAATGCCTGGCGTACATGCTGCTTCTCATTAAACTGAACTGCAATATCCATCGCCTTTTTTATGGAGATTCCCTTCACTTCCGCCAACCGTTCCGGTTCTTCCTCGATAATCCGGAAGGTGTCTCCCTTGAATTTTTTAACAATACGCATGGCAAAAGCAGGCCCGATTCCATGAATCGCGCCTGAGCCTAAGTATCGTTCCATACCGACTGAATCTTCCGGTACTTTCACTTCATATGTATGCATGCTAAATTGAGGGCCGTGGACCCTGTGGTCCACGAAATCACCTTCTACACTAATGTATTCTCCTTCTGTAATCAGGGGGAAGCTTCCAACTACGACTTCTTCTCCCTCCTCTGTCTCAAGGGATAATACCGTGTAGCCATTGGCTTCATTGCGATATTTGATATGCTCCACATATCCCTCAATCTTCTCGCTCATTACTCTTCTCTGCCTGCACCTTTGTCTGCATTGTGTCCGCCTAAGAATTCAATGTATTTTCCAGTACCAATGGCAACAACAGTAAGCGGATCATCTGCTGTCATTGTATTGATTCCTGTCTTTTCTTCAATCAATTCTTCTAATCCCTGTACTAAAGAACCGCCTCCGGTAAGAACAATGCCTCTCTCTGCAATATCAGCTGCAAGTTCTGGTGGAGTACGCTCTAATACATTGTGTACCGCTTCTACAATCTGAGAAGCAACTTCCTGAAGAGCCTCTCTCGTATCTTCTGAAGTGACTGTAACTGTCTTTGGAAGACCGGTTACAAGATTACGTCCTTTGATTTCCATGCTGGCCTCACTTGGACGGCTTGTCACTGTACCAATCTGAATCTTAATCTCTTCCGCTGTTCTCTCGCCAATCAAAAGATTATGTTTCTTTCTCACATGACGAACTAATGCCTCATCAAAATCATCCCCGGCTACTTTGATGGAAGTGCTTACCACAGTACCACCAAGAGAGATGACAGCAATATCTGAAGTTCCGCCTCCGATATCCACAATCATATTACCGCAAGGTTTAGAAATATCAATGCCGGCACCAATTGCTGCTGCCACAGGCTCTTCAATAATGAAAACATCTCTTGCCCCTGCCTGATACGTTGCATCTTCCACTGCCTTCTTCTCAACTTCTGTTGCGCCACTTGGAATACAAACGCTGATTCTTGGTTTTCTTCCAAAAAAGCTCTTGCCAATGGATCTTTGTACAAAATATTTTAACATCTTCTCTGTCACTGTGTAATCGCTGATTACGCCCTGACGAAGAGGTCTGATTGCTACAATGTTGCCCGGAGTACGTCCAATCATCAGACGTGCTTCTTCTCCTATTGCCATTATTTTCTTTGTATCTCTGTTAATAGCTACAACGGATGGCTCTTTTAAAACTACGCCCTTGCCCTTTACATAGACAAGAATACTCGCTGTACCTAAATCAATTCCGATATCTACGGCTGCCATAATAATAGTCCCCTTTCGTTAAATCATCACATATCCCATTTATTATATACGATATTGTAATTTTTTCAAATCCTTTTTTCTTATTTTTTCTTAAAATTTGCAGTCATTTTCCGAACGAAGGCATAAAATAGTGAAAAAACGGAAATAAATGCTGTATTCTGCCAAAGATCACTCCGCCCTCAATGACATTTTTTCCTTTCTGTGCATATTCTATTCTATAGTTTATTTATTTGTTTGTCAAAGCCATCTCTTTACAGGAAAACATTTTGAAAGGAGCCTCCATGGAAAAAGCACTCTCCCTTTCCCATGTCACATATACCTACCACACCAGCCAGGGAGAAACCAAGGCAGTCGATGATATCACTTTTGATGTAAAAAAAGGCGAATTCAGTGCCATAGTCGGACCCAGCGGCTGTGGCAAATCCACCTTGCTCCATCTGATTGCCAACCTCCTGACCCCCTCTAGAGGAAATATTTTAATTAAAGGGCGTCCCGTCTCATTAGTCAGTGAAAATATCGGATATATGCTGCAGCGGGATCAACTTTTAGAACACAGGACAATTTATCAAAATATTACTCTGGGTCTGGAAATCCAAAAGAAAGTGACAAAGAAAAATCTGGAACGAATCAATGAAATGTTAGAGCAGTATGGTCTCTATGATTTCCGCCATGTCTATCCCAGACAGCTTTCCGGAGGAATGCGCCAGCGAGTTGCACTAATCCGCACGTTAGCATTATCTCCGGAACTTCTTCTTTTAGATGAGCCTTTCAGTGCCCTTGACTATCAGACCCGCCTTAAAGTCTCCGACGATATCGGCACAATTATTAAAACAAAAAAAATTACTGCCATCTTAGTCACCCATGATTTATCAGAGGCGATCAGTATGGCAGACCGGGTCATTGTTCTTTCCAGCCGACCGGGACGAATCAAAACGATCCTGCCGATTCATTTTGCCATCAAACCAGACTCGCCGGAAGCTGCCAGAAATGCACCGGAATTCAAAGATTATTTTAACCGGATATGGAAGGAGATTAAAAATGAATAAAGAAATATCGAAAGAACAACTCGCCTATCTGGAAGCCCGCAAAGTAACCGCCATCAAAATCCGGCTGATTCAAATCATCATTTTTGTTGTTTTCTTATGTCTCTGGCAGTTCGCCTCGTCAAAAAAAATCATTAATCCCTTTATTTTCAGCAGTCCTGAACGGATTTTCATCTGCTTTTGTCAAATGGTCGTAGATAAAACCCTGTTTCGTCATGTTGGACTTACTCTGATGGAAACTTTTATCAGCTTTTTTCTTGTATTCGCCTTAAGCGTCGGTATTTCGGTTCTGCTTTGGTGGAACAAGACCCTGTCCTCTATTTTAGAACCTTACCTGGTCGTACTCAACAGCCTGCCGAAATCTGCCTTAGCTCCGCTTCTACTTGTCTGGTTTGGTGCCACAATACAAATGATTCTGATTACCGCTGTCTCTGTCGTCATTTTCGGCAGTATACTAAATATTTATACCGGATTTCAGGAAACAGATCCGGATAAATTAATGTTAATCCGTACACTTCGAGGTAATAAATGGCATTGCCTTAAATTAGTCGTCATTCCCGGCAGTATCCCCATTCTATTCGGCGTAATGAAATCCAACATAGGCTTATGCTTAGTTGGCGTCATCATCGCCGAATTCATGGGAGCCAGAGCCGGACTTGGATATTTAATCATTTATTCCAGCCAGGTCTTTCCTCTTGCAGGAGTTTTTGAGATTCTGAATGTGGACATCTAGTGACCACCCATTTCCCCCATCCCCCTTTTCCTTCAAAATGAACCCATCCATCTTTTTTTAGTCTTCTAATTTTGTATTCTACTGCCGATAGACTCTGTCCTGTCAAAAGTGCAATTTGACGGGCTGTGATTGTTGGCGTTTCTTCTATTATAGAAAGAATTTCTTTTCGTTCTTCTTCCTTTTTTGCCTGGATTCCCTGATTTTTTATCCCTATGGAAATAGGAGCGGAGAAAAGATTTATCTCCTGGTTCCTTCGTTTTTGTTGTTCCCGATTTTGATTCATATAGAGAAGAAGATACTGAGGGTACACCTCTATTCTTTCCGTTTTCTTTATCATTTGTTCCACTATCACCTGCTCCATGATAGAGTCTTTCATACACAGGTCTATTTTTTTCAACCTGTTTTCCAGCCTGTCTTCCACCGTTATTGTATCTTTCCTATTCTCCTGATTTATTTTTATTTTGCTGGGAACGACTTGATGATACTGTTCCTGTAACTGTTCCCTGACTTTTATCTTTTGCCTTTCCAGCTGATTTTGTCTCACGACATATTTTTCTTTGGAAATCGTCTGGTCAAGCAGACAGTCGAGCAATATTTCCTGTTTTTGCTCCAACTCTTTTTCTTTTTGTTCCAATGCTGTCTTTTGAGATTCCCATTTCCACGAATTTTTCGTTTCCTCTAACAAAACAGTTCTCAATAACTCTACCATTTTAATTCTCAGCCTCTTTTGCTCTTCATAAACCGGCATATCATATTTTTCTCGATTCTTATACAGAATTTTCTTTAGATACTCTTCCGGCAAATGAAGATTATCACAGCCTTCCTTTTCGTCTGCCGTTTTTCCTTTCCATAATTTCGGTTTTTGATATTGGATACTTTTTCTTCCATAACTTAGATAGGTATTGCATTTCCATTGTATAACTCTTGTTTCTTTACCGTCTTTTTCTTTTTTGTCATAATAAGTTCTATAATAGGGTGCCTTACATAGACCGCATCTGATTTTACCGGAAAAGATCGGTTTTTCCCGATTCGTACTCCTTTGAAATGAAAAATCTGTTTTTGAATCTTGAAATGTATTTTGATTGGCTGTTTTTCCCCTTTCATCCACACTCCGATTGGCCCTTTCCCACAATTCTTTGGAAATAATTGCAGGGACTCTGTTTTCATGAACAATCCATTGTTCTTTTGGAAGATTTATCAACATTTTACGCTCAAAGTCATAGTGTTTTTTGTTCATGACCACAGTTCCTTTGTAGAGAGGATTTCGAATCATCCGCAGTATACTGGCATCGGAAATCCGGTTTCCATTTCGATTCCGATATTCTTCCCGATAAAGCTCATTTGCGATTCTTTTACATCCCAGACCATTTGCCGCCAACTGATAGATTCTCTCAATCATCGGTGCTTCCTTAACATCAATTTCAACTGTTTTGTCCGGCATTTTTTTGTATCCGTAAGTTCGATTGGTAAGAATCAGATTTCTTCCGGTCTGCTGTCTGTGGTAATGGGCATTATTGATCTTTTTGGAAAGTTCCCGGCTATAATCCTCCGCCAGAATGGCCTTAATTCCGATAATCAGGCTGTCTTTCGGCATATAAAATTTTCTTTCCAGATAAAGATACAGTTTTTTTCTGTTTTGCACCATACGGTCAAGAAACAGATACCAGTCTTTTACATTCCTCATAAGACGGTCCACAGATTTAATAATAATAATGTCAAAATAATCGGTCTCCAGATCTTCATATAATTTTTGATATTCAAAACGTCCATAAGTAGATGTGGCACTTTTACTCTCTACATACTGATTCAAAAGTTCCCAACCCATCTGCTCTGCGCACTGACAGGCTTCTTCTATCTGTTGTTCCAATGCATTTTTCTGGGATTCCTCCTCTGTGCTGCAGCGACAATAGATAACTGCCCGCTCTTTTTCCTCAGTCTCCCATCTGATCTGATTATTTATACTTATTATTTCTTTCACTGTTTTCCTTAGACAACCTTTCCCATAATTTTTTATATTCCTGTTCTGTAATCTGATTTCCCCGCAAAAGGTACGTTGCAATTAAATAAAGAATTTCCTGACTTTCTTCTTTACACATAAAAAAGCACATCCCTTTTTTATCAGAATATGCTTCTTTTCTTTTTTTGTTCTGTTCCAATCATTCTTCCGATTTATAAACCGGCTCTGGAAAGTCCGCACTTCCGATTAAAACTTTTTTCCCCTCAAATGCAAAACCATATTTTCGGATACGTTCTTTCGGAATTCCTCTTGCCGTTAACTGTGATTCATATTTTTTCTCATCGATTTGTTTTAATGCACATTTTACTGTATCAGAGAGATTTTTTTCTCTCCGGCTATTGAAGACCTTAAATTCTAAAATAATTCCATCCTCATTTTCTGATTTCGGCTCCAATAATACATCATATCTTCCAAACCCGCTTTCCCAATTCGATGTGATAAAATATCGATTTTGAAGATCCACAATCAATCCCAGTATAAAACCATGATAAAAACGTTCCGGTTCCCTTTTTTTCGTGTCGTCTTTTCCTTGATCTACATCAAAAAAGCTGAACATGCTAAGCGCAATCCGGTTCATATATTCATTCATGGCATCCAAATCATCCTCCAACAATGCCTTTAAAAAATCATTGTAATTATCGCTGTATTTCGAAAACCAGTCACGAACCATATTTTCAAACATAAGCTGTACTTCCAGATTGGTAAGCTTTAATTGATAGTATTCCTGCCCACGCTCCGTCTGCAGCTGTCCACAGATAGTCAGATAACCACTTGCAAGCAAAAGACTCCATACTGCATTCTCCGAGGTATCTAATTGATTAAACACCAGCTGTTCCTCCAGCATTTGCTCTAAACACTCTCCCATGAGCAGCTTTTCAAAGTTGACTTTCAGCAATCTGCTGCCTTCCCGAATCACTTTTCCAATCATCGCATTACTGCTTGTATTAGCCCAATAAGGTTTCAATTTCCTTTCGTCTAAATAATTCGTAATGGACCACGGATTATAAATTCCGCTTACATTTCCAAAGGTAAATCCGTCATACCATTTCTTTACCTCTGCTTTATGAGCTGTCAGTCCATATTCTTCCAGTGCCAAAAAAACTTCTTCTTCTGTAAATCCAAAACAATCCGCATATTTATCCGACACCGCTGTTACTACAACCATGTTATTCAGATCGGAAAAGATAGACTCCCTGCTCACTCTGGTAATTCCCGTAAGAAGTGCCCTCTCCATATATGGATTTGACTTAAATGTAGAGTTAAAAATACCACGCATAAATCCTGCTAATTCATCCCAGTATCCATATACATAGGCCTCCTGCATCGGTGTGTCATACTCATCTAAAAGCAAAATTACTTTTTTATCATAATATTTTGACAAATCTTCTTCTTTGTCTCTAAAAATGTAGTTTCTTTCACTTCAGCAAAACTTAAAAACAAGACCGGGTAAGTACCTTGCAGCCTTCGATACTGATTGTCTTCATATATATGAAGTCCTTCAAATAAGTCTTTTTTCTCCCGATATTCATAGGAAAAAAATGCTTCTGTCATGCTGAGCGTCAAGGTTTTTCCAAAACGACGGGGACGGGTAATCAAGGTAACCCTATCCTTGCTTTCCCACCATCTTTTTATAAACAGGGTCTTATCGATATAAAAGGCCTGTTCTTTTATTATTTCTTCAAAATTCTGAAATCCAATTCCCACTGTTTTTGCCACGACATCACCAGCTTCCTTCTTCGCTAAAAAATCATTTCACCTTCTATTTCTTATCCTTTATTATAACCGATTTCTTCTTTTATGAACACTATTATTTCCGGTTTACAAGATCCATCTCGAAATAGAATGTATAACAATCTTTTCCCAGTCTTTTTGATTTATACAATGCCTCATCTGCATGTTCAAAGAGCTCGTCATACTGCATTCCATTCTCAGGATATAAGGCAATTCCAATGCTTCCATGGATTTGTCTGGCTTTCTGGGGCATTTCAATCTGCTCTTTCATCATTTTAGTCAACTGCTCCACCTTTCCGGTTACCTCTTCTTTACTTTTCATTTTCGGAATAAAAATGACAAACTCATCTCCACCGAATCTCCCCTTCACATCTTTTTTATCAAATATTTTGATAATACACTCGCCCATACGGCGAAGCACAGCGTCCCCATAGATATGACCATAGGTATCATTAATTGATTTAAAATCGTCGATATCTATGACAAGCAGGGCCGCTTTTTCCTCTGTATTTTCGATACACTCTTTTATTCTTCTCTGGGTTGCCGATTTTGTCATAAGCTTTGTCAAATCATCCATATCCCGTTCCCGTTCAATATAGCGCTGCATAATCAAATCGTGTATTTTCGTCTGGGTAATATGAATATTTACTGCAATTCCAAGAAACAGAAAACTCAAGCTGTTTACCATATCTAAGTTTGCCATCTCAGCAGGCTTGATTTGATAGGATATATAACAAAAAATAAAGGTAACTACGATCAGGAGAAGGGACATGCGGTAAGGCTTATCGATAAAAAGGAGAGGAATCACAAAGAGAAGGACACAAAAGGTTGTGGCCGGTTTATCCGGCTGATTGAAAACTCCTAAAACAATGCCAAAGCTATATGTAATAATCATTAAAGCGTAGCATCCTGCCAATACCATTTTAGGATGATTTTTACCACACTGTATAGAAAGAAAAAATAATATTCCGATTGCAATCATACAGATTCCGTACAAATTCCGGTTTCCTTCTATCGTACTGTCTTTAAATGACGCTGCAAACAATAAAAACAAAATAATCCCTGCAATCAAAGTAATACTGCGCAAAACATCGCTGTTTTTCTTCTGAATCAAATCTTCCACATCCATATAATCTTTTGGATCGTTACAGCCGTAAATCAAAAATTTTCTAACCCAGAATTTGACTGTTTCAACTTTGTTTTTCATATGAAATCTCTCTCCTCCTTACTTTTTCCCAGCAGGGAAACCAAAGGTTTCCAAGCTTGTCTCTAAACAACTACTGTACTTTTATCAAAAAAGCTTCCTGCCTCTTTAAACTAGATTGGCTTTTAATGTCTGTGATTTTACTTTGCCTTATGGCTATGGCTCTCTATGGAATCGTTGGAAAATTGGAAAAATGGATTTTTTCAGAAGAATAATATAGAAGATGATATCACTGTTCAGAACCGGAGGATACGGTTCTGAACAGTTTTTCTTTCTATTCATTTTTGATTAATTGGATTTTATACGTTTTGATTTTGCTTCAATCACAATCTCACAATCAGAAATATGGGTATAATTCACTTCCAGTGAATATCTTACTTTGGCGCGAATCTTATCTTCCTCTTCCCGGATTCGGATTGATTCTGTTGTCACTCCCATCAAAAGACTCCCCATCACCGTATCATAATAGGTCAGGTTCGTCTTGCCCTCCTCAAAAATCATCTGGGCATTGGTCGCGCCACTTTTAAAGACTTCTACTTTATTCGGATCAATCTTAATTCGATTCTTGGTAAGACCGCCATCTTCCATATCAGACTCATCGTATAAAATATAATGTTTTCCATTCTTATTATAATAGGAACCCATCGTAATCAATTCTACCGGTTCAGAGGCTTCAATCTCAAACTGAATGCCGGACACGGTTACCATAATCTCTTTTGTCATTCTATTCATTCCCTCTCTTATTCCTGTTCATACTTTTCTATATTTACTACCCGGATTTTGTCCACAGAAAATGGAAGTACACGGTCGGCAAAGGAGGTGAACTGATCTGTCATATCGCTGACATAATATTCGTGATGTACCTCTTCTCCCGAAGTATTCAGTATTTTTTTTGAAATCAGCATTTCTTTTAAACTTTTGGCTGTCTCATAAGCAGGATTTACAAGTTTAATCTTATCCCCTAATGTTCTTCGGATTGTATTGCTCAGCAGTGGATAATGGGTACATCCAAGTACTAATGCATCCACGTTATAATCTTTAAATTCCCCTAAATAGCGGTTCGCAATATCATCTGTGACCCTGTCTTCCACAAGTCCTTCCTCCACCAATGGGGCAAACAAAGGACAGGCTTTCGTAACCACCGTAATCTCCGGATTCAGTTGGTGAAGATACCGGTTATAAACCTTACTTTTTATCGTCGCCGCAGTGCCAATGACACCGATATTCTTTGTCTTTGTCGCTTCCGCTGCTGCTATGGCACCAGGCCATACAACACCAATGACAGGAATATCAACTTTCTCTGCAATACTTTCTAAGGCAAGCGCACTTGCCGTATTACAGGCAATCACAATTGCCTTGACATTCTTCGTTTTTAAAAAATTCGTAATCTGGGTCGAATAACGGATAATCGTCTGTTTGCTCTTACTTCCATAAGGAACTCTGGCGGTGTCTCCAAAATACACCAGGTTCTCCTCCGGCAGCTGGCGCATAATCTCCCTTGTCACCGTAAGACCGCCGACACCGGAATCGAATACGCCAATTGGTTCTTGATTCATAAGACCACCTCTACTCAAATCGATTCAGGCACAGCTCAATTAACTGACTGACTAACTCTTTTGTGTCAATTCCTCTTGCCGCCCACAGCATAGGATACATGCTGATTGAGGTAAAACCAGGCATTGTATTAATCTCATTAAATACAACCTCATCTGTTCCATTCTCCACAAAAAAATCCACCCTGGAAAGACCGTTTCCGCTGACTGCAGTAAAAATACGGACTGCAGCTTCCCGGATTTTCTCAGCAACCCCTTCTGGAAGCTCGGGATCCGTCACTGTTCTTGATTCCGCATTATTATATTTGGAATCGTAAGTATAAAATCCTTCTGCACCTGCCGCTAAAATCTCACCCACACCGGACGCTTTCGCCTGTTCATTACCAAGAACTGCACACTCTACTTCTCTTCCGGTAATCGTCTCCTCCACTAAAATCTTGCTGTCGTGTCCGGCGGCAAGTAGGAGAGCCTTCTTTAGTCCCTCCCGGTCAGAAGCTTTCGATACTCCGTTAGAAGATCCGGCACAGCAGGGTTTTACAAATACCGGATAGGAAAGAGTATCTTCTACATCAGATATTACCCGATCCATCTCTTTTAACTCTTCTTTATGTACTCCGACATAGTTTGCCTGACGGATTCCGCCGATATGTTCTACAATAATCTTTGTATAAAACTTATCCATGGATACGCTGGAAGCAAGAACACCACATCCTACATAAGGAATCCGGGCAAGTTCAAATAGTCCCTGCACTGTTCCATCTTCTCCATTCGGTCCGTGAAGTACCGGGAAGATGACATCGATCTTCTTTGAAATTACTGTTCCCTCTCCTGTAAAGACCAAAAGCTCTTTCGTCTGTGCATCTGGGGAAAGAAGGGCTTTCTTTCCTGTCTCTCTCCAGGTATCCTTCTTAATTTCTTCTATACTGTCTACGAAGCGCCATGCACCTTCTTTTGTAATTCCCACAAGAGTAATCTGATAGCGTTCTTCGTCTATGTTGCGGATTACAGTCTGAGCAGACATACATGACACCTCATGCTCTGATGAGTTTCCGCCAAATAATACCATTACATTCTTTTTATTCATACCAATATCCTTCTTTACTTTTCTAAAATTCTCTTTTCCACTTTGATAAATATCAAAAAAGAGAGAACTGCTTGTCGGTACTATTTTACCTTGAAACTAGTGTTTTGGCAAGATTACATTTTCCTGACAAATTACTTAAATGATTTTATAAGTATTCTTTCCAGATTTTTTCGCCATATACATGGCGCGGTCGGCAAGTTCAAATCCATCTTGAAAAGTTTGAAACCGTCCCGGCTTCACCAAAAGCCCCCCGACACTTACGGAATAGGAAAGTTTATCCTTCTCTGTTTTCACCAGTTCATTACATTTATGACAAAGCATTTTTGCTCTTTGCTTGATAAGCTCTTTTGAAATACTGCTATTTCTCATAAATACGACAAATTCATCTCCTCCAAATCTTCCGACGATATCATCTTCCCGAAATACAGTCCGAAGCTCACCTGCAATTTTTCGAATCAGCAAATCCCCTTCTGCATGGCCTAAGCTGTCATTTACCACTTTAAAATCATCGATGTCCACTACAAACAGGGCACCACCCTCTATGATGATTTCATCAATCAGAGTCATCGCTGTCACCTTGTTTAAAAGCCCTGTTAGTCCATCGTGGCTTGCTTTTCGGGACAGGCGTTTCATCTCTTTTTCGTATCCCATCATCTTAATCAGCCGCATATTATAAAACAGAAAGCCCCAATTCGCACACCAAAACAGAATGCAGATAACAATATTATCCACAATTAACCACGGATTTTTCAACAATTCTTCTGAAAACAGATATCTGTGGAGTAAAAGGAATAGATTACTCGTTCCCATCCAGCCATTCATTCCCCTTCGAAAAGACGGATGATCGGCGATAAGCCGTATCTTTTTCATTGGTAGCTTCTTCTGGGCAAAGGACAAAATAAGAATCAAGGCTGTCGTTGCAACAACTGCACAATGCCAGGTAAAGAATTTCCCTTTTGACGACCAGTCTGTCCACTGACCTGCAAATAATAAAATAGAAAATACAAGGGTATTGATTACGATAATATTTAAAATATAGGCATTGACCAAAAATAATACGGATGGCTTCTGCCCATGCCACAAAAGGTTATATGCCAAAAACATAGTAACATAGAGTGACACAATTGCTGCTTCCCCTGGCAAAAATAAAATTCCCACTTCGCAAAGCAGACTTCCAATCAGGCAGACAGCGATGCGCTTTCCGCCTGAAGCTTTAATCTCTTTAAAAATCGTCTCTGAAAATACCAGCGATTTGCGGGCAAAAATGAATATAAGAATATATAATAACAAAACCCGGATGATTGCTTCCATAAGTTCCTCACTTTTTCTTTTGTACTATTACAAGCAATAGTATAGCACAAACAAAAAAATAAAACAGGGATTAAAAAAATTTTTTTAATTTTTCAACCAGCTTCCATTTGATATGCATTACTTTTTTCTTTTCTCCCGCTTTTGTCTGTCCAGTTTTTTCTCTATTTACTTGATTTAGGAAAAGCGATGCATAAGTATCCTCCGTCAGATTATTTTCAAATTCTTCCTTTGCTTTTTGGGGCACCTCCTCTATGGCTCCCCCTGCAGTACAAAGAGAAGGATACATCATGCACCACCAGTTCTTTCCTTTTGCCTCTCCTAAGTCCACCCGAAGAGCGTCATAGACACCGCAGGGAAAAATCATATCGCCATATTGTTTTAATGGAAATTCTTCTCTGGTAAGTTTTACCTTAACCTTAATATTTTCTCCCTCGGATAAGCACACCGCTCTGGCAATTTCTTCGATTTGTTTTCTATTATTTTCTACTATTTCCATACAGCTTTGTTTCGACTTACAGTCACCTAAAAGTTCCTGCAGATAAACTAACACATGGTCTTTGACTTTTAATTTCAAACGCTGATCTTCTTCTTTGTCACTGACCGCCCGGATATGAAAGCGCAGAACATTCTTTGAGATCTCTAGCTGTCTTGTCTGCTGCTGCGATGATTTCTTTTGCTTCCATGCAATCCTGCTCCCTGCGAAAAGAATCATAATCAAGAAACATACCATACAAAAAGGAACTATAACCATTCGCCTGGCTGCTTTTTTATTCTTTCTTTCTGTCATAAGAAAATCCTCCTTTTCTTTTGGAGTATTCCCTGTTTTTAATCTTCCAAAACAATCCTTTTTTCCTCTAAATAAAGAAGAGGAATTTCCCCATTTTTTCCCTCTGCCCTATCTCTCAATAAATCGCAGAGTGTATATTCTTTTCTCCCGTCTTCTTTATGATTTACAATCAATTTTTCCAAATAATCTCCAAGCGAAACGGACATTTCTTTTTCCAGTGCGATACAGTCTTTTGCTGGTGCCTCAGTTAGAAACACAAAGATTGTTCCGGATAGATTATCTTTTTCTTCTAACTCTTTTAAAATCTGTTCCCTGCTCTCTTTTTTCTGATACACTTTTTTGGAAATTAGAATCGCTTTTAAATGGCCAAAGTCCAGTTCCTTTTCATCGGACCGGGCATCTTCTCTTTCTGCCTGTAAAAGGCTGTCTGCCTCATAGGAGGTCTCCTCCCCTTTCTGCTCACTTCCCCCTTCCCCCTCTCCGGACGGTTGATTTAGATTGGCTGTTCCGTAAGTAATTTCAAACAGCTTCTCCTCTCCTGCATCTATACCAAGAGAAAGCACATAATTTTTATCTTCAATATCTGTTCTGCTGCCGCAGCCGCTCAAAATCGTTCCGACAAAAAAAAGTAAAACCAAAAGCTGTCCCACCTTTTTCCCTCTTTTTTCTTTTCTCTTCACAAGTCGTAAAAGAAACGGTAGACCGACTGCCAGGGGAAAATCAATCCACATCATATATTGAAAAAACAGCCCTACACTCCTTTCCGGATCTGGAAAACAGACGGCAAGAAGAAAAATACCTCCAAGAAACACCAACGCATACCCTTTTGTATTCCAGTTTTGCCTCCCATTCTGTTTCCATTTTCTGACCATGCGCTCACTATAAAATAAATATCCGGAAAATAAAGCAAACACACTGAAAATCCAAAAAGCTAAAAATAAAATATCCAGTCTTTCTAAAAAATGTCCCGGCAGCCTTACATTTTGCATAATAGAGAGGGCAGACCACAATTGCTCTCCTGTCCGAACTGTCCCAAACATTCCTGTAGTGGCAATATAAATCCATAAATTTAAAAGAATAACAAAGAATACTGCCTTTCCAAGTGGAAATCCTTTTTTCTTTTCTACCTTCGTCACCGGATATAAAAATAAAATAAATTCCATCGATGTGTAGGTCATTACTATTTGATAAGTTGTCCCAAGGTTTTCCATTAAAGAATGCTTTTCTCCCCAGAGCATATCCGGAAGCATTTCATAATTCACCTGAAAAAGTGCAAGAATAAGGACAAAGATAAGTGGCACAAAAATATAGTAAAACAACATTTCCAATAACCGTGCCCGAACAGACAGATTTTTTCTCGCTGCGTAGTAAGAGATTAGAAGAACCGGAAAAAGGATGAGACCTATGCTTTGTTTTGGCAATAACACCGACTGAATCAAAGCAGAAAACAAAATCATTAAAAATAATCCTCGAATAAAAAAACGAACACAATATAGCAATGTATATATTCCTGAAAACCATTTTCCAGGAAGAATAGAAATCTCCGTTTCATAGCTTTCCAAAAACCCTTCCCCAAGCCACAGGTAATACGCCGCCAAAAGAATGGCTGCCGCCGCCCCATAAAGCATAGGCGTAAGACCGCCTTTTCCGGAGGAGCGGACAACCAGACTTGGCAAAATCATGCTGGTCATACTGAAAAGTTCAATCATGACCATCCGTTGAAACTGTCTTTTTGAAATTTTTTCTACTTTTCTCTGTCCCATACACTGCCTCATGATTTTCCCCCTTTCCGGCGGATTCTTGCTCCCTTTTTTGTAAAGTAAGGTCTTTCGTTCATTCCGGATAAAGGCAGCCGAAAGTGGTAATCCTTGTGATCTTTTCCGGCTGCCATGGTTCCCGATACAGTCGGCATAAGATAAGGAACTCCGAAGCTTTCAAGACTGCTAAGGTGAATGGCTAAAAACAGCCAGGCTAAGAAAAATCCATAGATTCCCCACAGGGCTGCCATAGCGATAAATCCAAATTTCAACAACCGGAATGCTGTTGTCATTGTCTCATTGGGAATAGAAAAGGAAGCAATTGCCGTAAGTGACACCACAATCACTACAATCGTACTGACAATTCCTGCATCCACAGCCGCCTGTCCCACAATCAGTCCTCCCACAATTCCAATGGTTCCACCCAACTGTCCCGGCAGACGGATTCCCGCTTCTCTCAAAAGCTCAAACTCCAATTCCATTAAGAGCACCTCCACCACGATGGGAAAGGGAATCCCATTTCTCGCCTGGGCAAAGGAGAGTATCAGCGATGTAGGAAGAATTTCTGTGTGAAAATTTGCCGCCGCAATATAAAATGCCGGAAGACCGATGGCAAGAAAAGCCGCCGCATAGCGAAGAATCCGGGCAAAGGTCGCCGCCTCCCAGCGATTATAGTAATCATCACTTGCCTGAAAAAACGTATTCCATGTCACCGGCAGAATCAGTACATCCGGTGAGTTATCGACAACCAGTACAATCCGTCCCTCCAACAAGGCGGAGGCCGTTTTATCTGGTCTTTGAGTATGCTGAAAATGAGGGAATGGTGTCCTCCAGTCTTCCACTAAAAGCTGCTCTAACATTCCACTGTCCAAAATCCCGTCCATGGTGATATGAGACAGTCTGTTTTGAATGGAATATAAAATATCCGGCCGGACCAGATCATCAATATACATCAGTGCAATATCTGTCTTAGAGCGCTCTCCCGCCGTTTTTTGTTCCACCTTTAACCGGCTGTCCCGAATTCTTCTGCGAATGAGAGCCGTGTTTGTCCGTAGACTTTCACTAAAGCTGTCCTTCGGTCCACGGATGGCTACTTCCTGGTCTGCCGCCTGTACGCCCCTGGTCGGAAACATTTTACTGGAAATCATAATGGCACTGGCCGCACCCTGAAACATCAAAATTGTATTGCCGGAAAGAATTTGTGTCACCACATCCTCTAACTGGGAAAGTTCCTTCATATCTGCCATCTCCAACACTTCTTTTTCCACAAACTGAAGAAGTTTTCTCCCTTTTACCTCCGCTGTTCCCTCGTAATGCTCTAACCGGCAGTGAAGAAGTGGCCGCATAATAGACTCCTCCAACATATCCGTTTTTGCCAGTCCGTCAATATAGCACAGATAGGCACTGTGATCTCTGTCTATCCCACACGCAAATTCTTTCTCCACTAAGTCATTACAGTCTTTTAAAATTTCTTTCACCAGAAAAATATTTTTGGAAAGCTGTCTTGACACTCTCCCTTTTATTTTTTGATCTCTTCCATGGAAACGATCCAATAAAATCACCACACTCTCTTCGATATTTCACATAAAATCCTGTTGACTAGAATGAGCAGTTCCCTGTTTTTTTATGCATCAAAAAAAGAACATCCTTGACTGAATTTCCTCTCTTTTAGTCAAACATGTTCTTTCCTGACTTCATAAAATATATTCTCATCTAGGATTCCTGTTCTGCTTCCTTCGCTGTCTTTTCCTCTTCCTGTTGATGAATATTTTTCAAAATTACTTCTTCCTGAGTATGGATATGATGATTCATCGTTTCTTCCGCTAATGACTCATTCCCTGACAAAATTGCCTCCAGAAGAACCTCATGCTCCCCAATTAAATTCCCATGGTTTGCAACGTCCTTCACATATTCCATACGATAACGGTACATCTGCTCCTTTAGGTTATTCACAATCTGAACCAGGCGCTGATTGCCTGTCAATTCAAAGATACATTCATGAAAGGCTTCATCTTTTGTGGCAATATCCAAAATATCACCCTGCTTCACCGATTCCACAAACTCTTCATGGGCTTTCTTTAACTGTTCCCGGCCTTCTTCTGTAATTCTCTGACAGCTTAAAACTGCTCCCAGCTTCTCTAAGGCACAGCGTATCTCTAACACTTCTTTTAATCTGTCCTCTGTAATGCTGGCAACCTCTGCCCCTTTTCTCGGAACCATGACCACAAGACCTTCTAATTCCAGCTTACGAATTGCCTCCCTCACCGGTGTACGACTGACTCCCAGACGCTCTGCCAACACAATCTCCATCAAACGTTCTCCGGGAGCAAATTCTCCTGTAATAATTGCCTGTCTTAAGGTATTAAACACTACATCCCGAAGCGGCAAATACTCATTAATATTCACTTTCAATTTGTCGTTCATATCTCTACCTTCAATCACCTGTATTTTTTATCTCTTCTCTTGCTGTGCTTATCGCTTCAAGAAGTATTTCTTTGTCTCCGGTAAAAAGGGTTCTACCAAATAGGAATTCTTGACCAGTTCAATCTCCCGAACTTTATCTAATGCTTTCTCTGCTTTCTCTTTCTTATCGAAAATACCAAAGACTGTCGGACCACTGCCACTCATAATGGAATTTAGAGCTCCATTCTCTTTCATTGTCTGTTTGATTTTCCCGATAATCGGATATTTTTTCTCAGTCACTGTCTCTAATACATTAGAAAGCCGGTCTGTCACACCCTTTAACTCTTCTCTCTCAAGTGCCTCTATCATTCCATCAATATCCGGATGATAAGGAAGCTTATCTGCCTCTAAATTCTCATAGACAAAACGGGTCGATACATTAATTCCCGGTTTTGCAAGGAGAATATAACAGGCCGGAAGAGGAGAAAGTGGTGTCAAAATCTCACCAATTCCTTCTGAAAGAGCCGTTCCCCGCAGCACACAGTATGGCACATCAGCACCAATCTTTGCCCCTAGCTCCATCAGTCTTTCCAAAGACAACTTAAGATGAAACAAACGATTCATACCGACTAAAGCTGCTGCCGCATCGGTACTTCCACCTGCAAGCCCGGCTGCCACCGGTATTCTCTTCTCCAAATCTGCTTTCACGCCCTGTGTAATCTTATATTCTTCTCTCATCAAATGAATCGCCTTATACACAAGGTTCTTATCATTATTTGGGAGGTATCCCAAATTGGATGATAAGGAAATCTCATCTTTGGATATCTTCTTCATGGTCAACTTATCATAAAGCGTAACGCTCTGCATGACCATGCGGACCTCATGATAATTATCTTCTCTTCTCCGGAGTACATCTAACCCCAGATTAATCTTTGCATATGCTTTTAATGCTATCTGTCTCATCTTTTTTACCTCTTGTATCTTGTATACACACTATTATAAACATTTTTTGTTAAAATGCAAGTTAAAATCGCCTATTTTATAGTATTTCTTTCACTTTTTTTACGATTAGAAGCTTTTGCCCTTCTTTTAATTCTTCTTCTTCCAGATGATTCATCTTTTTCATTTCCTCTATTGTGGAACCATAAGTTTTCGCAATATTCCAAAGAGTATCCCCTTTTCCCACAATATATCCTGCAATTCCCGGAATTTGTTTTAACTTAAGATAATCATAGGGTTTTTCTTCTACCTCTGTAATTGCCTTTGCCTCTCTCATGGAGAAGGCAATCACATCCAGACTGATGACTGCTTTAATTTCCACTTCGTCGCCGTCAATCATCACACCATGAATCTGATCCAACATTGCCTCAAGTTCGTAGTTATCTCCCTCTTTTAAATCCTTCGCCTCGACTAAATAGGAAAACGGAAGTACCTTCGTCATTCCATAAAGAGGATTTTGGTCATCTCCGGTAATCGTAAGCAAATCGGCAATCACCACACCCTCCACATAGATTCCATTGTCCCGAAGCTCTTTTTCATCAATTTTTACACTGCCATCCACATGAATCAGTTGAAGAATTTTATTCTGATTTTCTTCCACCGGAAATCGTTTTACTACCTTTGTTTTTGCATTATTTTTTACAATCAGATTTTCATAAAAAAATGGTTTCTCCTTTGGAATCAGCTCTTTCATCGGACTATATAAATCTGTGAGAAATTCTACTGTCTCTTCCTGATACCCTTTCATATCAAGATCTAAAATCGCTTCCAACTCTAAGACCCGCTCTTCCCCATCTGCATCCGGCTTAATCTCAATCTGCCAGGAACCTGTTTGAATATGTATATTGCCTACCATGTCTTCATCGCACTCCGGGCAATCTAACTCCTGATGAAAAGGAAGCTCCCATTCCAGATACTGGACAGGAACATGCTCCTCCTCCCCAAGGTAAAGGACAAAAATCAAAAGCTCTCCCCGAATCGATACTTTTCCATCCATCAGCCTCACATCTGAATTGCGCAAGGCTGCCTGATCCCAGATCACCTCTCGGATATTAGGTTTGCTGGCGGCAAGGGGCATTTCTCCTTTCAGACGATTGGTATCTCTTTTATGGAATGCCAGCTGGGTCAGCGTCAAGCTTTGATGGAGCTGTTCTGCCATATCCTCCTCCACCCTTACAGCACCCTCCACTCTGCGGATTTCATTTACAATGACATGAAAAGTAATCAATGCCCGGATTCCCAACTTTCTCGAATTAATCATAATGACATTTAAATCATCCAACTCTGCGGTTACCTTTGTGGAATCCATCGGTTCCATTCCGTCAATATTCAAATATTCCTCAATCTCAAAAGGATAGGAAAGGGAAGATAAGAGTGGTCCGGCTTCTGCCGTCAGATAAAGTCCTTTATATAACAATGTTCCTTTCATCCGGATTTTATCATTTAATACCTCGATTTCTTCTAAACGAAGTTCTCCCTTATTCTGCACCAGTTTTTCCATATCCGGCTTATTGTCCGGCACATTCATATCCTTATCCAGCGTAATCTGCACATTTTTCATTGTCTTTACCACACTGGTCTGTATTTCCTTTTTTGAAATCTTCATACCTATTCCTCCTAAAGCTGGCTGTTTAAAACACCTCAGACATTCTCAACTATAGATAAGTCTATGCTTTCAGAAAAATATTTAGAAGTTTTTCATAGGAAAAAAACCGTTTTCTTCGTCCTTTCACACTTTATTACCACATATGGGTAGGTGGATGGCTCCCCGGTCTTTTGATTTTTTACATAGGAAATGCTGATTAAGGTCGTATCTACATAAATCCCTTTCTCCGTCTCATAAAGTTCACTCACAGCAGCCACATATTCTCCTCTTGGCTGCTCACCATATCCGACCACAATATATAAATTGGCGGAGTTTTTAAAGGTAAGCTGGAAAGGCTGCTCCTTCTTCGCCTCAATTAATTCTTTCAGCTCATCCGGAAGCTTTTCCTCCTCGCAGATTGTAAAGTTCACCTGTTTTAAGTTTCTATTTTCCTCCTGTCTCTTGCAGGATAGGACACAGTAATAAGAAAACAGAAAAAGATAACACAAAACAATTCCTTTTTTTATTTTCATTTTGCACTTTCATCTATCTGCTTTCTTCTATTCTATTCCATTGTAAAGAAAAAATCCTCATTTCCACTTAAAAAATGGCTGTTCCGAGCAATTTAATCTACTTAAATTATCGAAACAGCCGTTTAGAGTAAAGCGGACATGCAAAATCCGCCTTCAACCTATTTTAATCATTGTAATGCAAAGATGTCATTACATCATATTCTCTAACATCTCATCAATACATCCCGCAAACTTCGCTGCAAGTTCCTCTGCATTCTCAAGAGAAGTACCTTTCACACCATAGTAGAACTTAATCTTTGGCTCTGTGCCGGATGGACGTACACATAACCACGCATCGTCTTCTAAATCATAGTAAAGAACATTAGAGGAAGGAAGTCCGGTTGGTGTCACCTCGCCGGTTGCTAAATTCTTAATCGTATCTTCCTTATAGTCTCTTGCAGAAAGCACCTTATATCCTGCAATTTCTGCTGGTGGATTCTTTCTAAGCTGCTCTAAAATAGAAGCAATCTTTTCAAGACCTTCTTTACCAGCTAAAGTGATTGCCTTAATGCTGTCTTTGTAGTAGCCATATTTTTCGTACATATCCACCATGGCATCCCATAATGTCTTGCCCTGCTCTTTATAGAAAGCAGCTGCCTCACAAAGAGCCATTGTTGCCACGATTGCATCTTTATCTCTTGCATGCGTTCCAATCAGACAGCCATAGCTCTCCTCAAATCCAAAGAGATAGGTTCCCTTTCCTGCGTTCTCAAAGCCTAAAATCTGCTGTCCAATGTATTTGAATCCGGTCAATACTTCAATAAAGTTGATTCCATATCCTCTGGCGATGGCACCTGCCATATTCGTTGTAACGATTGTGGAAATCAAAGCACCATCTTCCGGAAGTTTGCCATCTCTTGCCTTAATCTGTCCAATCGTATAATCTGCCAACAGACAGCCGGACATGTTACCGGTCAATACTCTGTATTCGCCCTCGGCATCCTTTACATACACACCAAGACGGTCTGCATCCGGATCTGTTGCCAAAACCAGGTCTGCATCTTTTTCTTTTGCCAATTTTAAAGCGAGGGTAAATGCTTCCTCTGCCTCTGGATTCGGATAGCTTACAGTAGGAAATTCTCCATCTGGAAGTTCCTGTTCCGGTACAACATATACATTCTCAAATCCTAACTCTGCAAGCACTCTTCTTGCCGGAATATTACCGGTTCCATGAAGTGGTGTATATACAATCTTAATCTCTTTTGCCATCTTATCGATGGAATCCTGATGTTTTACCTGTTTCTTTAACTCTGCTATGTATTTATCATCGATTGCTTCGCCGATTACTTCGTAGAGTCCTGCCTTTAATGCGTCTTCCTCAGACATAGTCTTAACCGTAGATAAATCTGTAATAGCTAAAACTTCCTCTGTTACTCCTTTATCATGAGGAGGTGTAAACTGTGCCCCGTCCTCCCAGTATACCTTATATCCATTATATTCCGGTGGATTATGGCTGGCTGTAATATTAATACCTGCAACACATCCTAACTCCCGTACTGCAAAGGATAATTCCGGTGTCGGACGCAGCGATTCAAAACGATATGCCTTAATTCCATTGGCTGCTAAACAAAGAGCTGCCTCCAAAGAAAATTCCGGTGACATTCTTCTGGAATCGTAAGCGATTGCCACACCTTTTGCTTCTTTTCCCTGTTTTTTAATGTAATTGGCAAGTCCCTGTGTTGCTCTTCTTACTACATAAATATTCATTCGGTTAATTCCTGCGCCGATAATGCCCCTTAAACCGGCTGTTCCGAACTCTAAATCCTTGTAGAATCTTTCCTGAATCTCCTTATCATCCTCTTTGATTGCAAGCAGCTCTGCTTTCGTCTCCTCATCAAAATAAGGATTGGAAATCCATTCATTGTAAACGTCCATGTAGCTCATAATTCATCCTCCTAAATTAAATCTGTTTTCTCGTCAGTAGTTTTATTATACTCTAATTTCACGAAAAAAGGAAGAAAATCTTGCTTATTTACAAGTATTTTTCACAAAATTCTGCAAGGAAATGTTCTCTTTTTGTATTCTGTTCTATGTATCTTTTTAATTTTTCCAGATTTTTCGGTGGCAGAAAGCATTTTTTACTATTATAATACTGATTCGAAATCTTCCAGAACTTCTCCGGAAAGGAAAACAAAAGATAAAGCAGACGGTAGTCTTCCTCTTGCATGGGAAGAACATGGCTATAGGCTTTGATTCCTTCTTCTAAAATCTTTTTCTGATATTGATTTTTCTCCAAAGCCTTTCTGATTATATTATAGAAATCCAAAATCTGCTGATTGTAGTGAAACTGTCCTATATTAAGGACTGCCGTCTTTTCTCCGGCCATCAACACATTGTGCTGGTGATATCCGCCGTGACAGATTCCATATCCCCTTTCCCACAGGGAATCCGGCTGCATTTTAGCCCATTCTAAAGCCGCTTTCCCTTCTTCATAAAAATACTCGTAACAGGAAGTAAAGGTGAGTTCAAATCCAGTCCGCCTTCCGCTTTTTCTTATATAGGCACGAATTCGGCTAAGCTCTTTCACCTTGTGTTCCAACATACTTTTTATAGGAAGACTTTGTCTTTTTTCGATCTGATAACCATACATTTTCCTCAAGGCCTGATGAAGGCAGGCCAGACTTTCGCAGGCACGCCTGACATCCTCTGTCTCTTTTAAACTGCACTCTCTCCCTTCGAAAGAACGTTTCATAATAAATGGTGTACGATATTTATCATAAGAAAGAAGTCCTCCCTCTTTGTTTGGTATAATTTCATCCAGATTCAAAAAGCCGGCATCCATCAACTTTTTTTGAAGTTCATATTCGCAGGCCAGCCGCAGGGGAGAACCGTTGTAGGGAGTAATCATAAAAAGGTCCTGACTTGTGACGAGCTGCAAACACCCTCGGCTTCTATAACTGGTATCCACCGAAATATCGTATTGGTCTACTACTTCTTTTTGTTTTTCATTCAAAGAAAAAACCTCCCCCGCATAAGATTTGGTCCATTTTCTATCTTATGTGAAAGAGGTTTTTCTTATGTCAGCTTTTCATTCTCATAAAACCTGACATCATGGCACCGCCGGCGGCACCCATTTTCATAACAATGCGAAGATTATCTTCCTGAATTCCGCCAAGAGCATAGACCGGAATTGTCACACTTTTACAGACCTGCTGTAAGAATGTTAATCCTCTTCCCGGAAGACCCTTTTTGCAATCCGTGGCAAACACATGACCTGCTGTTACATAGGAGACAGAAAGCTGCTGTGCTTCTAAAGCTTCCGTTACAGAATGAACGGAGGCACCGATTTTTAAGGTTTTCATCCAGCCGTCTCGATCAAAAAGCGTGAGCTTTCGAAGCTGTTCCATCGGAAGATGTACTCCTTTTGTTCCGATGTTTTTTGCTGCATTGATATAAGTATGTGCATATAAGGGCACCTGCCCTTTGCAAATGTCTGCACATTTTCCGAGCATCTCTTCGTATTCCTTTTCAGGCAGATCCTTTTCCCTTAAAATAATCAGACGGGGCTTTTTTTCCACGACCCTCTTTATCTGATCATAGAAATCCCCCTCCACCAAATGGCGGTTGGTAATGCAAATAAAATCGGAATATAGATTCTTTTTTTCTTCTGTCATATTGATTTACACCCTGATATAATTTGTATAAACCGGCTGCATTCCCTGGGCTAAAATAGCCTGATGGACTTCTTCCACGTTTCTTGGGTCTGAGATTTCGAACTGTTCATCTCCCTTTTTCTCCTCATCATGGCCGCCTACACTCACTTTCACACCGGCTGATATTTTGGTCGCACATAGGTTAATGACGTTATCACGGAAACCGGAACGCTCTCTTGTAGAAATTGTAATTCCGGCATAAGGCATCAACAGGCGGTAAGATAACATAACTTGTAAAAGCTGGGTTTCATGGACGTCCTTCGGATTTTCCTCTGCATTGTTAATGTAAGGCCGAAGTCTCGGCACAGAAAAAGAAATCTCCGCATGGGGATATGCCTGCTGAACAAAATAAGCGTGCAGTCCCACCGCATAGGCATCTTTTCTAAAATCAGAAAGTCCTAAAAGAGCTCCAAAACCAGCTCCTCTCATTCCACCCTTAAGGGCTCTTTCCTGGGCATTAAAACGATACGGAAATACTCTTTTATGTCCGGACAAATGTACCTCTTCGTATTTTTTTGTATTATAAGTTTCCTGATATACACTGACAAAGTCTGCCCCACACTGTCTTAAGTAGGCATACTCATCCGTGTTAAGGGGATATATCTCAATTCCAATTGTAGTAAAATACTTCGTTGCCAATTTTACCGCATCGCCGATATAAGGCACATCGGACATATGTCTGGATTCCCCTGTGAGAAGAAGAATTTCCTGAAGTCCGGTTGCGGCAATATTTTTATACTCTTTTTCAATTTCTTCCATGGTAAGCTTCGCCCGATGGATTTTGTTCTTACAGTTATATCCACAATAGACACAATTGTTTTCACAGTAATTCGCGATGTAAAGAGGAGTAAAAAGACAGACTGCATTTCCAAAATTTCTCCTCGTCTCATATTGTCCCCGCACAGCCATCTGTTCTAAGTAGGGAAGTGCGGCCGGAGATAATAAGGCACCATAATCAGAAAGTGAGATTTCCTCCTGAGACAGAGCGTGCTCCACATCCTTTGCCGTGTAACTGTCATAATCATATTCTTCCATCAGGGCGAGAACCCGGTCCATAATCCTGGTATCCGTCTTCTCCATTCCTTCCATATACGTCATACAATCTGGTGTTGTCAAATTCATCCTGCTCTCCTCCTAGTCCCTTAAAAATCCAGTCAGTGGGCTGGAAGCCTCTGCCTTGTGCTCTAAAATTCTTCCAAGGCCGGCAAGATAAGCAGCTCTTCCAGCTTCGATTGCTAATTTAAATGCCGTTGCCATCAGTGGAATATCTTTTGCCGTTGCCACTGCAGTATTTGCCATAACTGCATCTACACCGATTTCCATTGCCTCGCATGCCTGAGACGGGCGGCCAATTCCAGCATCCACTACGATTGGAAGATCAATTTCTTCTACCAGAATTTTAATAAAATCTTTTGTGAGAAGCCCTTTGTTGGTTCCAATCGGTGCACCTAACGGCATGATGGCTGCGGCGCCTGCATTATAGAGGTCTCTTGCCACATTTAAATCCGGATACATATAAGGCATGACAATAAATCCCTCTTTTGCCATCAGTTCTGTCGCTTTAATCGTTTCATAGTTATCCGGAAGCAGATATTTGCTGTCTCTGATTACTTCCACTTTCACAAAGTCTCCACAGCCAAGCTCTCTTGAAAGTCTGGCAATCCGCAATGCTTCTTCGGCATTTCTTGCACCGGAAGTGTTAGGAAGCAGCGTGATTCCCTCCGGCATATAATCCAAAATATTTTCTTCTTTTCCAGAATTTGCCCGGCGCAGTGCTAAAGTTGCCATCTCCACACCGCCATTTTTAATTACTGCATCCGTCATTTCCAAAGAAAATTTTCCGGATCCTAAAATAAATCTGGACTGAAATTCATGTCCTCCAATGATTAATTTGTCTTCCATTTTTGTAATCTCCTTTTTGTTTTTTATATCTATGCTTCTTCCATCAAGAGGCGGATCACCTGATTCGCCTGGTGGGCTGCGCACAACGTCACTCTCGGAGCCAGCATGCCCTCCACCTTTTCAAAATCACTTTTTTCATCTCCGCAAAGGTAGAGCCGGCTCATCTTCTTTACGGTTCGTATTTCATTTGCATCGCCGTATCCGGCCATCCCAGAACCGGAAATAATTTTTGTTCCGGGACATTTAGTTAAAATCCCATTAATCAGCCCTGCTTTTTGATCGGCTGCATCAAGTGCCTCGCAGACAATCTGACAGTCTTTAAATAGGATATGACAATTTTCCTCTGTTATTTTTTCCCGGCTCAAAGTAAGCGTAATCCCAGGATTTATTTTCTTTAAGTTTGTGGCAAGGGCCTCTACCTTATCCAAACCAATCTGGTCTAAGGTATACTGCTGTCGGTTCAGATTACTCTCCTCTACCTTATCAAAATCCACCAGCACAAGAGACGAAATTCCGGTCCTTGCAAGCATAACAGCGATGTTGGATCCAAGCCCTCCGGCTCCGGCAATTCCAACCCTGCTTTTTTGCAGCCGATCATATACCTTGTCGGGCACTCTGGCAAACATTTCTCCTTTTTCGGCTCCCATATCAGCCTCCCCCCACAAAGCTTACAATCTCCAACTCATCTGCTTCACTTAAAAATGCACTGTCATATTCGGCCTTTGGAATAATCTCTCCGTTTTTTTCCACTGCAACCCGCAGCCGGTTATATCCTTGTTCTTCCAACAGACCGCCAACTGTCATCCTTTTGGTAAGCTCCATATAAGTTCCGTTGACCTTCATGATTTCGTCACCTCCAATTCAAAAATAATTCCCTATATAGAAAAAAGGACATAAAATGAAACCCACACCCGAGGTGGTGTGCCCCATTTTATGTCCTTTAGACGTTTTTTATTGTAACACAACAAAGAAAAATGTCAATACTGTTTCTAAATTAATACAAACCGGAGGGCTTTGCCAGCAAATAAGAAAGAATCCCGCTTTGCGGGATTCTCCGCCTGCGGCGGGTCGCATAAGCGACATCTTCCCTTCCGCCGCAGTGCGATCCTGCCCGGAGGGCTTCCCCGACAAATAAAAAACTACCATCATACTGTCCATTCCCCCCAGAATGCTGGCGACAGTATAACGATAGTTCCGTCTTTTGTTTTTGTCAAACAAAACGATTAAAGTCTTTGCTACTTTTTAATCAGTGTGTTAATTATACAGTTTTGTAATCATTTTGTCAAGCCTTTTATTGCATATTTCACAATTATCGTAACAGGTCAGCCTTCGGCTGACCTCAAGAATTTTGATGCAGAACATATTGGCGACAATGAATAAGGTTGAAAATTTCCTATGGGCAAAAAACAAGCTTTTTATCTCCCTTTAGAAAAATGAATGCCAAAATGAAGTTTTCAGCAGTAAATTATGGGATTTAACAACAAAATTAGATAAATTTTAAAGTCCAGTATTCCTATTGCCCAACCGATGGAATAAAGATGTCATATATCCCCTCATAGAAAGCCTGCCCCTCACCAAAAGATATAGTCTCCCTTTCTTTTCTGTTTATTTTCTTTTTTTTGTGAGCATAAACCACTTTTGCGGAATGGACAAAGCCACAATAATTCCCATTACGATTGCCATTGCAACTTTCAGCGTTTCTACGCCCTGATAGATTGCCTGAGACAATTCATCCGTCATCAAATAGTAGATTACATAGTAAATCTGGACACCCGGAACCAGAGGAAACAGTCCAGCGATGGCAAATATAATAACCGGGCACTGCCGTCTCACTGCCAAGATCCGGGCAGCAATCCCTACAATCAAGGCAGCACCAAAACAGGAAAAAAGCGGGTAGGAAAAACGTTGCAGCACCAGATAGCACATCCAGCCCAGTGTACCGGTAAGACCGGCCCACAAAAAATGCTTTTTGGGTGTATTATAAAGAATGGAAAAACCCACTGTCCCGCCAAATGCAGCAACCATCTGAAATAAGATTCTGCTCATAAGAGTCCTCCTAACCGGTTGGCGAATTCAATCACTACACCAGAGCCGATTGCCATACAGGTTGTCGCCACTGCCACATCCAAAAGGCGTACCATCCCGGATAAAAAATTATTGTCTGATAAATCTCGGATTCCATTGACAAAGGACACACCGGGAATCAACGGAATCAGAGTTCCAATAATCATCTTATCTACACTGTCTCCAAATCCAATGGAATGGAACACAATACAAAGACTGCAAGCGATTGCACTTCCAAGTACATTGCAAAGAGTCCGTTTCATCCCCCATTTTCGAAAATACACAACTAAAATCCACATTAAAAAGCCAGCCAGAAAGGAAAACAGCGAATCTCTTGGACTTCCATCTAAAAGATAACAAAAACAGATTGCACCTAATCCCGCCCCAAAAGCATGCACAAACACAGGATAGGAAGGCATCCGTTTTACCAGTTTCATTCTCTCATAGGCATCCTCTACTGTATAATGTCCGCTGACTAACTGGCGGGAAATCTCGTTCACTTCATCAATTTTCCCAAAGTGAGGGGATGCCGCCTGAATTTCTTTGATTCTGGAATTTAATCTCCGATCATCAATATCTGCCGAAGCAAACAGACCGCTGGTCAGTACGTAAATATCAAAATTTTCAAGCTGAAATGCCCTGGCAATTCTTCGCATCGTATCCTCCACGCGGACGATTTCTGCACCACTCTCCAGAAGAATCTCCCCGGCAAGAATGGCCGTCTCGAAGACTTTTGTTTTAAAAATCTGACTGGTTTCCACCTGTGCTTTCTGCTCCATTGCAGTTATCCTCCTATGAATCATTGTGGTTTCATCTTATCATAACTGATTCATTTGTAAAGCACAAAAATAAAAACTTTCCGGCTCAGTCAAACAGGGCATTCATCCAGTCGAAAGAACAAATTACTTTGTCAATACCCCTCTGACAAAAAAATTCTTTTTTCCCTATATCATCGATTACAGCGATCGTCTGTTTCACCCCATATTTTTCTTTGCACATTTTACAGATTACAAAGTTATCTTCCTCTTTTTGTCTCATCGCAATCACTGTATCTATCGTATCAACCATCGCTGCTTCTAATATCTTCGCCTTGCTTCCATCCCCCCAGACAACATGGACTCTTTCCTCTTCTGCTAATCTTTCACATTCTTCTCTGTCCGGATTGATTACTGTCACCTGGTATCCTTGTTGAAGAAAGGTCTCTCCCAAAATCCGGCTTTTTTTCAAATCTCCAATCAGTAAAATATGATTTCCCATTTTACAGCCCCCATTCTTCAAAACGATTTTTTTCTTCCTCTGAAATCTTAATCGGACAAAACAACTCGATTCCACTTTGTTTTAAAAGAGACTGCTTATCCTCATCATCAACCCGGCTTACTATGTTGGGAAGCTGATACTTATATTGAACCAATTCAGCTGTAAATAGATTCACATTATCCCGGTCTGTCACTGCCACAAAAAGGTCTGCCTCCTTTATTCCCGCTTTTTCCAACACGAAAAAATCCCCCGCATCACCGGTCACTCTTTCTCCGCCGTAATCAGAAGAAAGCTTTTGAAAGGCCTCTTTTCTTGTATCAATCACTGTGACATGATGGTTTTTCCTGTAAAAATACATGGCAAGCTCTGCTCCCGTTCTTCCGCAGCCTGCAATCACAATATTCTTTATCCTTTTTCCAAATAATTTCATATTTAACACCTCCCGAAGGATTCTTTCCTACTTATAGTATAAGAAAATTCCTGTGAGACGTGTGTGAGAAAAGCTCCATCGGTGTGAGAATTCTGTGAGAAAAACTGTTCTGTTATTTTTCCAGCATCCGGTATCCGATTCCAATCTCCGTCAAAAAATATTCCGGTTTTGCCGGATTATCCTCAATCTTTCTTCGAAGACCTGCCATCAAAGCCCTCAGTGCCTGGGTATCTGATCCATAATTTTTGCCGTACAGCTTTTTAAGGATAAATCCGTAGGTTAATACTTTCCCCAGATTCTCCATAAATAATAACAAAAGATCATATTCTTTCCGGGTTACATGAAGTTCTTCTCCTTTTTTATAGACCAGATGTTTTTCCAAATCCATTTTTAAATCCTTATTTTCAAGAAAAACAGGAGCCGGCTCCCGATTCATTTTATTGGAATGGCGAACTGCCACCCGGATTCTTGCTAAAAGCTCCGCAGCAGAAAAAGGTTTGGTCAGATAATCATCCGCACCGGCATCTAATGCATTTACCTTTTCCTGATCCTGATCCCTTGCTGAAACGATGATAATCGGCATTTCTGACCACTTTCTCACCTCTTTTAACAGTTCCATTCCATCCATATCCGGAAGCCCCAGATCTAAAAGGAGCAAGTCAATCTGATCGGAAAGAATCTTCTTCATCGCCGTCTCTGCGTCAGGGGCCTCCTCTGCCTTAAATCCTTCCAGCTCCAGCGCATAACGGATAAAACTACTGATTTGAACATCATCTTCTATAATTAATATTGTTTCATGATACATTGTCATTTCCTCGCTTCATTGTCTTAAAGGAAGGGTAAAACAAAAAACAGCCCCTTTTCCGTCTGTCCGGTTTTCTCCGGTAATCGTCCCTCCATGGGCTTTGATTACGGTTTCACAGATTACAAGACCAAGACCGATTCCCAGTCTGGCATCTGCCGGACGCTCCATGGAAGTGTAAAAGGTCTGGAAAATATGATCTAAATCTGCTTTTGCAATTCCCTCTCCCCGGTCCATAACACTGACTTCTATCTCATCATTTGACCTCTTTTTGGCTCTGACACAGATTTCTTCCCCTTTCTTTGTATGCTTTACCGCATTCTCCAAAAGATTTACGATTACCTGTTCAATCAGACGTCCATCCACTAAGACTTCGATATATTCTTCCGGAATTTCTACTGCAATCTCATAGCCGGGGCTTCCTTTTTCCACCCGTCTGACTGCGGCTGCAATCAGATCTTCGATTGCTTCCGGAGATTTTCGAAGTTCCAATTTTCCCTCCTGAAGTCTGGTAAGCCCTAATATATTTTCCACAAGTGAATGGAGCCAGGATGCATCCTGATAAATGTCCATCGCCATTTTCTTTCTCGGATCCTCCTTTTTTGAGATTCCCATAATCATCTCAGAACTTCCCATAATCCCCATCAGTGGTGTTCGAAGGTCGTGGGAAATTGACCGGAGCAGATTTGCCCGATAGCGTTCCTGCTCCATCAATTCTTTATTCCGGTACCGTTCCTCAGAAGAGTGAATTCTCTCCATGGTAATACTGATATTTTCAATCATGGAAGAAAGAAATTTTTTCTCATGTTCCTCAAACAATTCCGCTGTTTTCATTGGAACACGAAGAATTCCCATCAGCCCTTCCCTCCCATGAATCGACCATTCCATCGTCTCGCCTTCGATTTCATACCCATTTTTACAACGTCTCATCTTCTCTAAAAATGCTTTCGATAAGGAGATTTCTTCATGGAGTATTTTCCCGTCTGTTTTTTCCAGATAGTGAAAGACCGATTTTTCTCTTTTTATATCATAAATACAGCCTGCTTTACAGTCAAAAAACCGACTGACTGCCTCTACAGCCACAATTCCTGCCTCTTTTAATGTGTCTGCATGAGAAAGGTGATTCGTAAGCTGATACAGCATTTTTACCTCTTTTTCTCTCTCCTCCGCCTGCCTGGCATGGAGCTTGTCCTTGGATGTAAGTGCACTGGTAAGCACCGCAACTAACATCATAACGCCAAAGGTAATAATGTAACTGGTATTATCGACTTTAAAGGTAAAATAAGGCTCTGTAAAGAAAAAATTAAAGGCAAACATAGAGGCACCGGAAGCAGCAATTCCCCAAAAATATCCATCCGTAAATCGGGCCGTCAAAAGTACTGCCACAATATATAAAAGCACAATATTGGTCTCTGGAAAATCCGCTAGCCGGAATAAATATCCACAAAGAGTCATTGTGCCAAGGGACATTGCCATCACAGCTGCCGGAAACAGCCTTTTCTCCTTTAAATCCATCTTTCCATCCTCCTTGTACCCACTATGGATTTATTATAACATGAAAAGACAGGAAAATCCCGTTTTTGGAATTCTTCCTGTCTTGTTTTTTATTCTCTCTATTATTTTACATATCTTAATTTATTCCGTAAATCCGGTATCCGCTGATACCCAGTAATAATCGGAAGTATGACTGGTAACTCCTGTCACATCTGCTCTCACTCCAAAGTTCATAATTGGATAGCACAGATAGAAGCAGGCTGAATCATCCATTAATATCTGCTCGATCTCTTTTACAATCTCAATTCGCTTATCGGTATCAAATTCAACGCTTAAGTCTTTCAACAGAGTGTCTACTTCTTCGTTACTGTATCCACTCAGATTGTAATTCGGATTCTCCTCATCATAGCTCATGAAATAAGATCTGAGTCCTGTTTCCGGATCACCGGAGCTTGCAAGAGAGATGCTCATCATAACCATATCATACTCACCTGTGGTAAGCATATTCCATGCAGATTCCTGATCTACTGTATTTAATTCAATGTGAATTCCAATTGCCTGACAGTCCGACTGCATTGCCTGACTCAACAGTGGAATCTCAGCGCGGGCATTATAATTGGTAAGTGTTATGGTAAGCGGTTTTCCATCCGGCTGTTCCCGGTATCCGTCTCCATCCGTATCCACATATCCTGCCTCATCTAATATCTTAGCTGCACCTTCCGGATCATAAGCATTCACATCATTTAATTCATCATATCCATAAGGAAGCGAAGATGTAAGTGGGGTCTTTCCTGGAACAAACATATCCTGAAGCAGGGAACTACAATAGGTTTCCCTGTCACATGCCATCATAATTGCCTGTCGCAAATTCTGATCCTTCAGTACACCATTCTGGTTCATAAAGCTAAAAGTCGTTCTCCCACTTGGCGATGTCTCAAGATAAAAATCATCAGAATTTTCATAATTCCCCACATCCGCTGTATCCAATGAGTATGCCGCATCAATCTCACCTGTCTGTAAGGACAAATTCAAAGTAGCCGTATCTTTAATAATCTTAAAATCAATTCCGCCTAGTTTTACATCTCCATTCCAATAATTCTCATTTCTCACAACAGAGGTATCACCGGTCGTAACATCAAAGCTTTTCACAACAAACGGTCCTGTTCCAACCACGCCGTTATCCGCCGCATTGGTCAAATCCTCTGATGTATCATAGATAACAAATACCGGATCCGCCAAAAGATAAGGGAGAGTTGGTGTCAGTTCTTTCGTGGTAATCTCAAGAGTCAATCCATCCGCATTGATTGATTCACACTGAAGATAAGTAGAGGCAATTGTGGTATCCTTTAAGGTTCTTTCCAGGCACGCCTTTACATCTTCTGCTGTCAGCTCTTTCCCACTTGAGAAAGTAATTCCTTCCCGAAGCTTGAATGTCCATGTTAGCTGATCCTCCGATAACTCATAATCATCTTCTAACAGCCATCCATAAGGGGTCATATCCTCATTAAATCCCATCAGTGTCTCGCATACACCATATCTTACCAGGTACCAATAATCATACCCGTTTGTCGGGTCTAAGGAAGCAGACGACTGGGGTGTTCCAATTGTCAATATCTTATCCGATTTTACCGCTTCTTTGCTGGTTGTCTCCTGTACTGCTGTTTCCGTCTCATCTTCGCCCGCACTGTCAGATGAGCAGCCTGTGAATACAAAAGAACAACACAGTACCATCACAATCAGCAATGACAGTATCCTTTGTTTCTTCATCTCATGTTCCTCCTTGGTTTTTCTTTAGGCAAGCGGATATTTGAACTCCGCTTTACTGCTACCTAAATATTTTAACTTTCAAAATTATTTTACGCAAGGGCAAAAAAGGCATAGCCTTTCATGCATGAAACGCATAGTCAGTTAAAAAAATATCGTGAAGCAATTTACAAAACTCCTGACAATAGATTGATTTTTCTTCATTTTTCCGGACAATATATCCCATAGAAATCGCTCCATCCTTTGAATCCAGCAAAATAGGGTTGTCAAAAATGGTATGATCTTGATCATTTCGGATGACTGCGTTTTCGTCCGCATTCATCCAGACATGTCCAAGATAAGCAAAACAGCTGTGATTTAACATCTGGGTCATTCCGTATCCGTCATCTACAATAAATGCTTCTCTGAGATTTTTTTCCAGATTATAATATTCCACTGTGTGAATCAAATCATGATAATTTTCCCGATAATCGTGATCCACCTTAAAAAACTGCAAATCCTTCAAATCTTCTATATCCGGCTGCCGTTCCTTTAAGATTGGATTCTGCTTTCCAATATATACCGCCGGTCTGGCATGACAAACCGGAAAAAACTGAAGCTGCCTTTTGTCAAGGATATGCTTCAGTCTTTTTTTCTGTTTTTCTGAACTGTAAATAAATCCGATATCTGCCGTGTGGTTCTCCACCTCACTTATAATCTTGCTCGTCCCTTCCGACAAAAGCCGCAGCATCACCGGTTTTCCCGTATTCATTACACATAGTTTTGTAAATACATAGGAGACATAATTACTGGGAAAGGTCGTTATGGTGAACGTATCCTGAACCGGATTTACATTCTTGCCCAAGTGTTTTAAGGTTGTCAGTATCTGCCTGGACTTTTGGTAAATCCGTTCTCCTTCTAAAGTAAGATAGATTCCTTTATTATTCCGGATAAACAATTTTGTATTCAATTCTTTTTCTAAATTACGCACAGTGCGGCTTACATTGGATTGGTTCATAAATAAGATGTCTGCCGCCTTAGTAAAGCTTCCTGTCTGTGCACAGGCAACAAAGCATTCTAACTGTTTAATTTCCATCCTTTATACCATTCTGTCATCCTGGATAGCCATATGGCGGCGCCGTTTATTCTCTAATTTATCCTGATACATTCTCTCATCTGCCTCGGACAGTAAAATCTGCAGTGTCCGCTCATCCTCTGCTGTTCTGGCAGATACTCCATAGCTAAAACTCTTGCTTATGGTCTTCTCCTTGTCAAAATAGTTCATTCCGAGAATTCTTCTCGTATGTTCTAACAGTCCGGCAAGCTGATCACTTGTCAGATTCTCGCTGACTACGAGGAATTCATCTCCTCCGGTACGACATACCGTACAGCCCTCGTCTAAATGTTCAAGAATCTCAACAATCTCAATCAGATAATCATCTCCTGCCGCATGACCAAACGTATCATTACAATATTTCAAATAATCTACATCCACAAAAGCAATGGAAAAATCCTTTCCGCCCTCGTAGATTAAATTCATATATTCCATGGCATAGCTTCGGTTAAATGCCCCTGTCAGACAGTCCTTCATCGCAAGATTCTCCATCTTCCGCTGAGTTGTCACGTCAGAGAACATATGGGCAATTGCTCCCTGATTCTCCCATATAATATAAATCGAATGTACATGAAAAATCTCTGTAACCGGCTCCCCTAACTCATCCGGATGGGTCACTGTATGGGTCCACTGACTATAAGGATTATCCACGCTGCAGCCGCTCTCCCGATTCAGGGTAAATGCATCATCTACATACTCCTTGATCTGTTCCCTGTACTCCCTTGCCACCTTATTACCAAATAAAACCTCTCCGGTTTCTTCGCCCAATACAACAATACGCTCACTCGCACTCTCTGTAAACTGAATAAACAGATTCCGTTCATTCTCTAAGGCCGAAGTCCGTTTGTGAAGTTCCCGAACCATCGCATCGAAATTACCTTCTATTAGTTCTTCTTCTCTCTTATAATTACTGCTCTGGTCAATAATCCGCTCAATTTGCTGCGTCATATGTCTTAAAATTGACTGCAGATTAATAATATTATTTGCAAATACATTCTCCGGATCCGGAATCAATGCCCGCTCAATTTTTCCTGCTGCCACTTCTCCCGCAAAACGGTCCGCCTCTAATGCCCATTCTCCAAGACATTTGACCTTCTCACCTAACTCACGGTATTCTTCCGATAATAAAGCCAGATTAATATCGGCATCCTCCGGGTGAAACAAAACATTGTTTATATAATTTACAAGTAAATCCTGTTCTTTCTTCATATATATGCCCTCAATATCCATTTAAAATAATACTTTTAAACAGCTTTCACTCCCATGCAAATATTTTCAAGTTCCGCTACTTACTATTATATTGGTTTCATCTGTGATTTGCAACAAGATTGTAAATTTTAATATGCGCATGGTGATTCTTGAGAGCTTCCATTTTTTATATCCCTTTTTGAATCATTTCATAAATCTGTTCTAAATTAAGACACTCCCGAACAACATCAGCAAGCCGGTCATACTGATTCTCCCGATATTGTGCCAATGTAAAATGTTCCATTCTACTGCTGTTTAAACCCTTTTCCTTTAAAATAGACCGGACAATTCGTTTTAGTATCTCCTCATGGGAAAATACTCCCTTTTCCTTTGTCCCATATACATTTTCTTCCCGTTTCTCATTATTTTCTGTTTCGGATGCATCGGTAAGAAAGCCCATTCCGTGTATCTGTGTACCGTCTGTTCCAATCAGCTCTTCCCCTAACATTTGACATCCACTGCAGATACCCAGCACTGGTTTATCCCTGAACACATGCTGCATAATCCTTGTCTCCAAACCATTTCGCCGCATCCACAAAAGATCTGCAACAGGATCTGTAGAATGAGGAAGAATCAGAAAATCCGGGTCTCCCACTTCACTCAAACTGGCTGCATAGTGCAGGGAAACTTCCTCCACACATTCTAACGGATTAAATTCCACATAGCTTTCTATATGAGGAAAATGAATCACGGTAATATCAACCACAGGATTCGAATTTTCTTTTTCATACTGTCCATTGAATTCCTCTATATCATCGATGGAAGAATAGAGATAAGGAAAGATGCCAAGAACCGGAACCTGCCCTTTTTGTTCTGTTAGACGAATCATTGTAAGAAGGCTCTTTCTATCTCCCCGGAATTTATTCAACAAAAATCCTTTCAGACATTTTTTAGCTTCCTCATCGAATAGACCGGCTGTACCTAACAGCTGGGCCATGGCACCACCTCTGTCCATATCTCCCATCAAAAGCACAGGAGTCTTTGTCCGTTTTGCGATTCCTGCATTCGCCATGTCCTCTCCATCCAAAATAAATTCTACCGGGCTTCCAGCCCCTTCCATGATTACAATATCGTACTTTTTTGACAATTCCCCGTAAGAAGATAAAATCGCATCTTCCATGTATTTTCGTTGTTTTGCATATTCACTGACCGGCATCTGCCCATATACTTCTCCTTTTACGACCACCTGCATTTCAGAAGAATTGACAGCCTTAAAAAGGATGGGATTCATAACCGATTCCGGCTGAATTCGGGCTGCTTCTGCCTGAAGCGCCTGCATTTTACTGATTTCTTTTCCGTCATTCGTGATGAAGGTTCTCAAAGCCATGCTTTTGGGACAAAAAGGTGCTACTTTATACCCATCCTGGCAAAATGCCCTAGATAATCCTGCAATCAGGGTACTTTTTCCCACATTCGCCATCGTTCCCTGAATCATCATCGACTTTCCCATATTCACCTACCTCCCATACTCTCACTTATTTTTTCTGTTCCATATATTCTTTTAAGGCGGCTCCCAATGCCTGACAACCCTTCACAATTTCCTCTTCTGTCATAGCATTAAACCCGACCAGAAAAGTATCTTCTCTGGCCCGGTTTTTCTGATAATAGTACTCCTTTGTACCGTATATTCCTATTGAACGATTTTTCATCCATTCAATCAGCTCATTCTGATTTTTACAATCCGGAATTCTGATTAGAGTATGAACTCCTGCCGGATGCTCAAAAAGTTCAATATATTTTTTTAAATACTTCTTTAATGCCCCCACCAACACATGATATTTCTGCTCATTTATCAGGGAAATTCGTCGGATATGTTTTTCTAAGGAGCCTTCCTCAATAAATCGAAACAGCGCTCTTTGGTGATAACTGGGCAAAGCAGAATTAAAATACTGATATACCTCCTGATACCGGGGCAAAAGCTGTTCTGGTAAAACAAGATAGGCACATCGGATTGACGGCAGCATTACCTTCGATAATGTGCCGGTATAAATGACTCTGTCTTCTTCGTCTAAAGACTGAAAAGACGGGATTGGCACCACACCGTACCGGAATTCACTGTCATAATCATTTTCAATGATATAAGCATCATTTTCTCTGGACCAGTCAAGAATTCTTTTTCTCTTTTTTACACTGGTCACTGTTCCGGTAGGAAACTGATGAGAAGGAGTCATATAAACTAAGTTACAATTTGTATTTTCTAAAAGTTCAGCATCGATTCCGTCGTCCAATACCGGAATAGATGTGATACTGTATCCTTTATTAATAAAAATATTTCTCATGGCATCATAGCCCGGCTCTTCATAAGCTAAACGATACTGATTCGCCGGAAGCAGCGTTGTGATAATATCCACTGCAAACTGGGTTCCCGGACACATAATAACCTGCTCCGGTTTACATTTTACACCTCTGTGCTTATTTAAAAAACTGCACAGACTTTTTCTTAACTCTTCATTTCCTTTATTGCATTCATATGGAATTGTCTGCATGCTTTCTTCGTCAAGCAATGCTTCCTGTATGCATTTTTTCCATTTATTCCAGGGAAATACACTGGTATCGATACTGGAATATAAAAAATCATATTTGTTATAAAACTCTTCTGATGGTTCTTTTTTAGAGAAATGTTTCTTCCGGCTGTTTTGTTCAAAATAGTCCTTCGTAATATCTTCTACATAATAACCGGAACCAGGAACAGAACGGATATAGCCTTCCGCCAAAAGCTGCTGATAAGCCCGATCCACCGTATTTTTGCTAATCTGAAGCTCTTTTGCTAAAATGCGGACAGAGCTTAAAACTGTATTTTGAGGTAATTTTCCAGTGACGATTTCTTCCTTCAATTCTTCATACAATTGTTCATATAACGGTTTGTTAATATTTTTATCTAAATAAACCATTCTTTATCCACTCCATTACCCAACCCACCTTGCGGCATAATTTTTGCAATATTCACAGTTCTTATGTCCGGACAGACACTCACTGCAGTTCATTGACGACAGAACCATCTCCTGATCTAGAAGAAGGAAAATGCCGACAAAGCTTTTGACTGGATTCATCATCCCACTCTCTAAAAGTTCTAAGTCAATCTTTTTGTGATCCATAAATCGAAAGAATGTCCGCACCTTCGAAGATGCTATGCCAAACATACCCGGTGCAAGCGTATCTGTAATATACAGTTCCTTTTTGTACTCTTTCTTTGCTTTTTTTAGCAGCAGTTCTCTTAGCACATCCCTTCCGGCATCCACAAAGCTTGTCTGCCAGGAATCAGCCAGATACATTTCACTGACCGGATAGGACGAAAGATCCGGCATCGGTGCATGAAACATAAATACATATCCGCCCAGGACACTTTCTAAGTCCACTTTACTTAATATATTACATTCAATTTTATAATTTTCAAGAAGAAAATGGTCTTCTTTCACACATTCTTTTGTAAAAGGACGAAGTAAAAAATCCATCTTTGTGCCGTCAAATATCTTTTTCCTAACTTTCATCGCATTGTCCCGGATTTTTTTTGCCCCTTTGGTATCCCGGTCAAATCCGCACATCACTGCCATATACTGTTCTGAAAGGTCGTATAACTTCTCCGTCTCTATTGTCAAAATTTCATCTGGCATTTTCTCTCCTAATATTTTCCGTATGTATTCGCTTCCTCCACCATAACTCTGGCAAAATGATCATCCATCAGTGCCGGATATTCACAGCCGGTGGCAAGGATGAATCCGCCATCCTTTTTGTAGGCATCGATCTGTTCCCGGCAGAGTTTTCTCAGTCTTTCATCATCGGCCACCATTAAAAATCCCGGGTCGATATGTCCAATAATCGTTGTCTGGCTTCCGTATTTTTCTTTTAATTCCTCCATAGTCCCACAGTCTGGTGGAAGATAAAGCATGGAAATCGCTTCCGGATGCATCCTTGCAATCTGCTCTTTAAAATAAATACCGTCTCCGCAGTTGTGAATCATAAATGCTTTTCCCTGACGATGGACATTTTCAGCCAGCCTCTGTAAGGCTGCTCCCTCAAACTCATCCCACATAGATGCTCTCATAATTGTTTTGGAAGAATATAAAGTATCGTACATAATACCATCGGCACCCGCTTCAATGAGGGCATTACTGTACTCAATCAAAACATCTGTAACAACATTGATTTTTTCTTTGACTTTGTCCTTCATTTTTTTCTTCATACAGTGCATCATAAGTCCCTCTAAGCCGGTCATCATACTCAATATCCCCATCGGTCCAAATACAAAGGCAATAATCGGATACTCTTTTCCCTTTTTCTCAACCAGAATCTTTGTAAGCTCAATCATTTTACTCATCCGCTCTGTTTTTCTCGGATTAATTGGAACGACCTTTTCGTAATCTTCCAATGTTTTGATAAAAGTATCACCGGAAGGCATCACCGCTTTATCTGGATAGTAGGTAATATCCATTCCCCAGTCTGCAGCCTCCACAGATAAATCCACTAAAGTTACGATCACATCTAATCCCAAATCTTCTGTTGTCTTAATAATCGCATCTGCACATTTTTCAGGATCCTTTGTCCACTCATCATAACCAATTCCATATTTTCTCCATGAAATACTGTTGCAAATCGGGTAAACAGGAACTCTGTCTGCCTCCTCATGGTTTAATATTTTCATTACTCTTTCCCTTGCATTCATGTCTAATCCCTCCTGGATGTGTAATCAACCTTGCTGTTGTATAACTATATTTATACTATCTGTCTCTTTTTTCGGAAAGTGTCAATTATGAAAAAAAAGAATGGGACAATTTTTTTCACACAGGCAGTAAAGCTGCAAAATCACTTTCATCTATCCACCTTTTTCAGATTCCGCAGTATGCCGTTACCGTCACTCTTCCACCTAACAGCAGACTTTTGCCGCCTGTATTGGATTGAAACTGATCTACATTCTGAAAGAAGGTCACTTCACCCCTTCCCCCTCTTTCCTTTAACTTTTCTTCTGCCGTTTTTTCTAAATATTTTGTCACAATCTCAACAGCCTCTTCAAAGTCTTCCACGATTTTTTTCTCTCCTGAAAGAAAGAATCGGAAACCTTCTTTTTCCTTCTCACTTCCAAAACTAAGCTCGATTGCATCTGTCACTGCTATTCTTCCAGCCAGTGTGCCAACTGCATTCGCCGCCATAGAATATGGAGGGATGCATACTTTTGCCGACAGTTTTTTTCCCACTTTCTCCATAAAAATGTGGGCCGGTCCTCCAACTCCGACTATGGAAAGCTTACTGAAAAATCCGGGAACAATCAACTCAGACTGATTTTCTTCGCTTGCATATTCAATGAAACGGGACAGTTCCTCCGGAATTCCGTTTTGATAAAGTTTCGTCCCTTTTTCCAAAAGGACCCGGACAATATTACAGTAAAGTTTTCTTTCCACAAGAGCATAAATTTCATCCGCTATTTCGTTTTCTGTCCGCTCTTCAAGCTTAGCCAAAAACCGGAGTACAATCCGGGAAGCCTCCCCATCAAATCCATTGTAATCCCCTTTTACATGCATGGCATCTGTGGGCGTGATACCAAACCGTAAAAGAACCCCTTCTTTTTCCAACTGTTTTACAGTATCCTCCAGATAGTATCTTCCACAAAGATGGGCTGCTTCCTCGTAAAGAATGGGGCCATCCTTTAACCTTTCTATCAGTGCAAGCTGTTTTTCGTCGTAATAAGCCGCATTCCTGCTTTCATCCTGGAGGACAAATCCCTCAAAGACAAAACCTTTCCCCAACTTTTTTACAAGCGGAAGCTGTTTTAATTTCTCCAAAAGCTCCGGATAGCAGGCCGCCGCCATAGCAACCGGCATGACACGAAAATTTTCCAGGTACAGTCCTTTCTCGTTATATCTGATACAGCTGTCACCGCCCAGGCCAACGGTATCGATATAGAGACCTTTTACAAAGGTTTTCCAGCCATTCATTCGAATCCCATCTTTTACTGTGACCGCCATCCCATTTCGCAGAAGAGCCATATCCGTCGTGGTGCCGCCGATATCAACAATCAGGGCATCTTTTTCTTTCGACAAAAAACTTCCTCCCACCGCACTAGCCGCCGGACCACACAAAAGAGTTTCTACCGGATGGTTTTTTGTAAATGTCTCATTCATCAATGTTCCATCGCTTCTCACCACATAAATCGGAAGATTTAAGCCTTTCCTTTTTAACACACATTTGACTGCGCACAAAAACTGGTCAATCAGTGGAATCAAACGGATATTTAGATAAGTACCGGCTCCCCGCATGATTGCATTTACATCAGAAAACAGAAAACTTCCACAGATCACTGGGACAGAATATCTCTTTTCAAACCGTTCTTTTGCCTGTCTTTCATAGGCCCCGTCGTTCCATTCAGGAAAATACTGCACAATTCCAATCGCTTCTGCCTCTTTAAATTCGTCCATCATCCCTTCTAGTTTCTCCCAGTCAGGCTCTACCGGTCTGCAAAATCCACCCTCCGGCACACCATCTATAAAATAGAGGTCGTCCATACCGTCAAAACCATATTGTTTGTAATGCCTTTTTACGATTTCTTCTTTCACGCCGATAAATAAAAGCTTGACCCGTCCACCTTTATTTTCCACACACGCATTGGTAGCAAGGGTAGTAGAAAGGGAGACAAAGGAAACTTCCCTTAATTTTTCTTTTTCCAAAAGATTTAGAGCCTTTTCGATTCCGGTTTCAAGATGTCCTTTTGTCGTCAGCGTTTTTCCGGTAGATAACACCTGCTGGCTGTCAAAATCATAGATTACCGCATCTGTACAGGTCCCTCCTGTATCAATTCCCAGTCCAATCATACTCTTTTGTTCTCCTTTTACTTATTTAATGTTTAATCTCGCTCCATCTAAAAATGCAAGGCTTCTGGAATAACGGTGGATTCCCTCTTCCTTTTCCCGATACATTAAAAGCCGCTCTAAGCCAAATCCAACTCCCACCCAGCTGCAGGTTACATTCCAGGCATCATCTAGTGGATGTGGCCCCATGGAAGTAGAGGCAAGCTCCAATCCATCGGGACTTACAATATCAATCCCTTTTCCGTATACAACAGATTCTTCCTCCTCCACCTTGAAATCTTTTATTCCAGCTGCATTTAATACAATTTTGGAAAACTCTTTTAACCTTTCGTTCCTCTCTTCTATAGGAGTTCCCCACTCTACCAGATTTAACATGGTAAATTCTTTTAAATGCTGTCTTCCCTCTGACTCTTTTCGAAAACAGGAACCAATTTCAAATACCCTGAGGGGAAGCTTTGAAAAATTCATCAGCCGTTTGGATACATCATAAAGATTCGGTGCTAACATCGGACGCAGACAGGTCTTTTGGTCCAGCCAGAACACTTGATCATTTAACGGATGGGTTCCATCTATGGTCATCCTCTCTAAAAATTTTCTAGAAAGAATGGTCGGTGTCGCCACCTGAGTAAATCCATGCCCAATCAAACAATCGGCAAGATCATTTTGCAGACGGCACAATTTGGGTTGACGGGTTTCGTAAAGAAGAGTACGAATCCGTCTTTTATTTTCTGTCACTGCTTCTTTTTCAATTTTTTGATAACTTTTTCCTGCTGCCTGTTTCTCTTCAAACTCCTGTTCTCTTACTTCCTTTTTTACCCCTAATTCTGACAAGCGGATTTTTTGTGTCTCTGAAAATGAATATGCCATCTTAAAATCCTCCTTTACCTTTTTGCTTTTGAATCTGTAAATACGGTCGCCGAATATTTGGAAAGCTTCCACTGGGGCACTTTACATTTGGGACATGCATGCTGACACCAGCGATTCCGAATCCATCTTGCACTGCGGCTGTTTTTTGAATTCCACACGGTAAACTCTTCTCCGCAGTGAGTCGTAATATGAAGCATATTGCCCCGCTGTTCAATCTCTTTTATGCCATGAAGCACACCGGAACGGGCCGGCCATAATTTAATCTTATGAATCAACTCATATAAACTCTGATTTTTATAAATATATCGTTTCGGTTCTATCTTTTTTTGTACTGTCCCCGCTGCCATCCTGATTCCCTCTTTTCTTTTTATGTCAGTTTTTGTTTTCAATTCCGGTCCATTTCTTTATCCAATGTCCTGTTTCATGCAGTCATAATACATTGTAAGTACGCCGGATTCTAATGGATTAAAAATTAGCACCGCCTCTTTTTGTGCCTCCTTTGTTGTCCCAATCGGCATTCCCGGAGAAGCGATTACTGTCCCTGCTGCAACATCATTCTTTGTAATCACGCCCTCTACCGGAGTAGCATCCAGAAAATAATGAAATTCCTTTTTCTTTCGTCCCGATTCAAGCACCTTTCCGTAAGGAAGTCCTTTTACAGCCTCGATTGCTCTTTCTTCCACCACATCATAGACAGAAAATGGAATCTGATTTAAGTCAAACCAACCGGCAGCCGCCCTTCCAACCGGACCTGCCCCTAACACTAACACTTCCTCTTTCTTCCCTTTCATCGCCAGACTTAAAGCCGCCGCATAACCGATTCCTGTTCCATAGCCATTATCCGAATAAATCCGTCTCCCATCCAATAAAAATGCACTGAAAATATCATCATCAGCCATAAAGACCATTTCCGCATTTTTTTCATAGGCTTCCTGTAACCCTGCCACATCGGTTTTTTGGGTCACCCATGCATCAATACCACAGTATTTTAATATTTCACAGACAGTATCGGAAAAACCACCAATGATTCCAAGACCACTTGTCACCGGTACTACTGCAGTCCGGTAATGAGTTCTCCTGTTTTTTAATCCCACTGCATACTGAGCAGTCTCCTCCATGGTGCATCCCGTCTGCTTTTTAAATTCCTGATCAGAAAGAGCCATCCGCTCTGCAACTTTTTCAATATCTGATTCTATTAATCTTGACATAATCATCCGCCTTTCTGTCTCGTTTACCCTTCTATTAATTTTAACTGTCTGTTCCCAAGTGATTCATTAATATTGTCAATGCAATTTAAAAATTCTTTTCTTGCCTCTTTTTCAGTTTTTGCCGTGACAATCAAGATTGCTTTAAATGCCTTCGCTCCTTTTTTATAATCCGTAATGCCCTCTTTGGCTCCAAAAAAATGTTCTTTTACATATAATTCTTTACAATCCGTCAGGATATGTTCTCCCTTTACTAAGATTCTGTCCGGTTCCACACTAATCTGCTGGTAATAGCAAACTTCCTCTTTCTTCTTTTCGGCCCGGGCAGATTTTTTCAGTGTCAATTCCACCAACAACTGGATCATATTAATCCCACTTGACTGATACACGCTGATTGGTGTCTGGCTCGGAAATCTGGCATCAATTTCTAATATTTTTAAAACTCCATTATGGCAGATTACTTCAATGTCAAAAATTCCTCTTATTTTTAAAGCTTTTGCCAATTTTTCTGCCATATGGTAAAACTGCTTTTCCTGCTTTTTACTCAAAGAAGCCGGGGCTATAATTCGTTTACAGTCATACCCTTTGTCAATCACAACTTCTGTAATCTGCGGAAAATAAAACTGATTTCCATCTCCAATCACCTCCAAAGAAAAGGAGCGTCCTTCTAAAAACTCCTGTACTACCGCATTTTCTCCCATTTCTTTTAAGATTTCTTCCGCTTCCTCCTTCGATTTCGCCTTTTTAACCCCTACACTTCCGCTTAAACCGTCTGGTTTTATAATAACTGGAAATGCATTCTCCCCATATCTCCCCGGCATAGGAAGGTCCAACTTTTCAAATAGCTCGTTAGATTTTTTCTTGGAAGAAGATATTTCATAGGCTTTTGGATCGAAAATAACCGGAATATGAAATCGTTCCCCAAAACAGCTGAGTTTTTCTAAAACTGCTTTCTTCTCCATCGCTGGAATCACCACATCTGCTTCCTGAAACAGGCGTGTAAATCGTTCCTCTTCTTTTAAAATGTCGATTACCTCTACACGGTCTGCAATTCCAAATGCCGGAGCATGTTTTCTTTTATCTGCCACGGTTACATGATATCCGGCTTTTTTTGCCAGATAGGTGACCTCGATTCCCTGAAGTTTTCCTCCGACTACTAAAATTTGAATCATATCGCTCTCCTCCTGTTCCTTCCAATGTTGTCTCATTGCTGTTTTATCGCTGACTTTGTCTTTTTTCAATCCATTTTTGGTAACTTAAGGCGCCTGCATCGGAAAGCCCACATTCCTTTACAGTCTCCATAATACCTTCCACGGTACGTCCGCCTTCATCAATATCGGTTTTCGCACTGGCAACCCCGGCAAATCCTTTTTTCGGTGGGATAATGGATGTGATTACATTTGCCCCCGCCATCAGACGCTGTTTTAATCCGTTAAGGCCATCCACGTCTAAAGAGGCCGGAATCAGTCTGTCCGGAAACAAAATCCTCATCAGTGCAATATTTAAAAGTTCATCGTGAAAACTTCTGCGTTCTATTTTTCCCATCGGTGTTCCATCCTGGGGGATAAATGTCATCGTCCTTACCTGAGAGGCTCCTAAACGCTCCATTTCTTGAAAGGACAAATAAATATCTTCCCTCGATTCCCCTACTCCTGTAAGAAGTCCTTCCTCAATCAACATTCCTTTTTGAGCTGCATATTCTTTCGCCGCCATTCTTTCTTCGTAAGGCTGTCCGGTCCGCAGACTATCATAGAGCTTCTTTTGATGTGTCTCCTGATACAGTGCATACCAGGAAGCTCCAGCTTCTGCAAGCTGATCAATTACTTTGTGGGAGACAACCCCGGGAGAAATCATGACTGGGAGTCCAGTTTTATCCTTTACCTCCCTGACCGTCTCTATCAGTTCCTCCGGATGAGAAATATAATAAGGATCTTCTCCCATAGTAAGATCAATTAGATGAACACCGGATTCTTTTAAACTTACCGCCGTCTCAATAATCTCCTGTCGGCTTTTCCGATAGCGGGGCGGTTGTTTATTTTCTTTCCGGTAAAAGCAGAAAGAACAATTATTTCTACAATAAGTAGAAAAATAGACAAATCCATAAAAAAATACCTGGTCATTAAAATATTTCTGTCTGACCTTTCTTGCTGCCCTATAGATTTCCTCTCTGGCATCCTCCTCTTTCTGATTTAATAAAAATAGGATTTCTTCCTTTTTAAAATTTTCTATTCCTGTTTTCTTTAAAATATCTGTCAGATTCATCGCTTTCTCCTCCGGTTGTTTTATTTCTGTTGGCTGTTTTCAAGTGCACGAAAAAAGAGAAGTGTATCCGCTACACTTCTCTTTTTTCTTTGCCTGGCATTGTTTCTTCCCTGTTTATACACAAACAGTAAGCGGAGAATCCCGGCGCTGCACCCGGCTGTACGGAGTTAGAGTCCGCATGATCACTTCGATCCATCCTCCAGATTTTTCAGTACGGGATTTTTTCAGACCCATCCGAAATTCTGCCCTGAAAATTTTGGTGCCGGTCTGAAAAAATATTCCGCCTGAAAATAAATCGCGTGTTAAAATGTCTGCTTAATGCTTAATCCCAATAATCTAATCCAAGGCCTTTTAAGATTTCAACTGCCTCATCATAAATCTCAACATATTCCTGTGATGGTGTCAGAGTCTTCACGTCATAGCATTCCTGGAATTTCTTTCCTGTCGGAGCAGTCTTATAGTCCTTCTCATACATGGAAACTAACTTATCCAGTAATACATTTACCTCATGAAGATCCATTCCTGCAACAGCATGTGCTGCCTCACCCATCATTCTGGCCTCCATTGCGGTAAATAAATCTGTTGTTACTCCTTTACAGGATGCAACACCGGAGAGAATCTCTCTTCCACTTGCCGTATCTGTAATTGCCTGTGCCGCTGTCTCTAAAAGACACATAACGGTACATGGACCAGCCAGAGTATAGTATTGATTTCCAAGGATTAAATGTGTATTTTCTTCAATTGCTTTTGCTGCATGACCTGCCACGCAAAGAGCTTCTCTCGCTGTTGTGATACCCCAGCGGACGTGAACAGGACCATCCAGATGCCAGGTAGCCTGTAACATTACAAAAGAGTTCAGTGTAGTTGCTACGTCAACGATTGTGGTAGCCTCAAGACCACCAGCATATCCTCCGTAAATCGGCATCTGCTCTACCATAACATTTACACCAGCTTCTGCGTAATGAGCACCAACACACAACGCACCTACGTCGATTTTGAGCTCATTAAGCTGGGAAACCTCATGGGAGTCAGATGGACGCATGCCGCCCTCGAAGTCTGCTTCGATTACACCAGCGGCACTAAGGGATGTTTCGTTGCCCTACAATCCCATGCCGCATCGTCCGGCTCTCATCTGTGCTTCCCGCACCTGTAAAGCTTCGGAACGAACGGCCATAATTTCCCAAGGTGATCCTGGAACAGGATCTTTGCCCATCACTGTCTGCATAACACCGTCAACAATCGTATCCACAATTGGTTCCTGAGCATATGCCTGATGGATCGGAAGGAACATTTCCTCTGAACATGGAGATCCGGTCGGACCACCCTGAATCACAGGTGCCTTCTTTTCACTGGAATGTCTCGGTACTACGTTGATGGCCTCTTTGCCCTCACCGTATGTAAAATGATCCGGTGCTGTTTTAATTGCATGCAGCACTTCATCTCTTGTATATTTAATTACTCTTTTCGTATCGATGCAGTAAACACCACATTCTACCAAAAGGTCTAACCCTGCTTGAAACAGCTTATCACAAAGCTCTTTATCTTCAGGTATAATCGTCTTTTTATCCATTTTGATGCCGTACTTTTTCTTTAAAGCAGCGGCGGTCTGAGGAATGACTTTAAAATCCCATTCTTTTTCATCCATCTTAGGACCGCTTTTTGCTCTGTCATAGACATCATAAACGGTAATCGCTTTTCCGATTGCCTTCATCCTTTAAGCACTCCTTTTCTCACTCAATAATTTCTTTGCTATCTCAACTGCTTCTGTTGCCGTATCGGAATATCCGTCTGCCCCGATTGTATCGCACCATTCTTTTGAAACCGGTGCACCGCCAAACATGACAATATAATCGTCTCTGACTCCATCCTCATTTAAGAGAGTAATAATGTCTCTCTGAGCCGGCATGGTTGTGGTCATCAGCGCGGATCCTAAAATAATATCTGCATTGACTTCCTTTGCTGTTTCCACAACTGTTTCCACTGGTACATCACGTCCTAAATCATGGACTGTAAAATTGTTTGCGGAAAACATTGTCTTTACAATATTTTTTCCAATATCATGGATATCTCCCTGAACGGTATGGATTACAACAGTTCCATTCGACGTACTGTTCTTTTCTTCCTCAGTCATTCCACTCGTCAGAATTTCCACCGCTTTTTCAAAAGCTTCGGAAGCCATCAAAAGTTCCGGTACAAAAGCTTCTCCTTCGTCAAACAGATCACTCATTTTCTGCATTCCGGCAGATAAACCTTCGCTGATACATTCTAAGGGATCTAATCCAGCTTCTAAAGCGGCATTGGCAGCTTCTTCGGCAATGTCTTCATCCATCTCTGTAACGGCTTCTTCTAACTTGCTCATAATCTCTTCTTTGCTCATCTTCCAACCTCCTTTATGTCTTCTCTTCATAGCCTCTAGCACATGAGCTTTTTTGTTCCTCATGTCTATGGTTCGTATTATACGGATTTTTTTGTCCTCTCTAAAGGGACAATCCCGGCGTTTTTTTCGGGGTCAGGAAAAAAATCTGCACAAAACGGCTTAAAATAAGGCTTTTTTTCTATTTCCTACTATTTTGCTTCCCCTTCTTTTCCTTTTTCCCTTTTTCTTTTTTGGGGTCAAAAAAAAGAACTGTCCCTTCGGTTTTTTTAATCCGAAGGGACAGTTCCCAATTTGTAAAGTCTTATTTATAAAATCTATGCTGTTTTCGTTTTTCCTGTTTCTTCTTTTTCTGTCAACTTTTTAATTCCCTGAATTGCCACAATAACACCAAGAATTAATAACAGTACGGCGAAAATCAGCTGCAGTGTATTTCCAAGGCTTAATCCGGTTGTCATAAATGCTTTTGTCAGATTGATGATTGTCATGGAAAGAGCAGTAAAGGTAACTGCCATCATAAATACCATCGGAATCCAGAGCATTGCACCCTGCCGTTTTGTTTTCTTTAAAAATACTGCGCAGGCTACAAGAGCAAGTACAGAAAGCAGCTGGTTTGCAGAACCAAACAGCGGCCAAATTTCTGCGTAACCTACTTTAGCTAACAGATAAGCAAGAACTAAGGTGATAACGGTTGCAAAATATTTATTCGTCATCAGTTTGATTACAGGACTCATGTTCTTTGTATCTGTATCTTCATCCATGAAAAATTCCTGGAAGGAAAGTCTTCCGATTCTGGCTACAGAGTCCAAAGAAGTCAGTGCAAAAGCAGATACAGCTAAATTAATTAATGTAAATACCAGGCTATGAGGAAGTCCCACTGCTGATAAGAAATTGGCAATCGCACCGGCAAAAATCTGAGGCTGTGTTGTCAGTCCCTGCGCTGCTGCCTCTCCTTCTGCAAAAGAAGCAACTGCAATCAATGCGATAATAGCAAGCATACTCTCCATCAACATGGCACCGTAAGCTACTGGAAGCATATGCTTCTCACTCTTGATCTGTTTGGAAGCGGTACCGGAAGATACTAAGGAATGGAATCCGGATACTGCACCACAAGCGATTGTAACAAATAAGATTGGGAACATATACTGTCCGTCCACATTAAATCCATTAAATGCAGAAAGGTTACAGGACGGATTTGCCACAAAGACTCCGACAACTGCACCGACAATCATAAAAATCAACAGGTAACTGTTCAGATAATCACGAGGCTGAAGCAGTGCCCACACAGGAACCACACATGCGATCATAATGTATAAAAAGATAATAATATGCCATACATCCCTTGTAATGTAGATTGGGAAATTAAGACCAACAGCAACAGCTACCACAAGCATGACAATAGCAATAATCGTGTTGACCCATTTTGATAATTTTGCATATTTTAAAATCATTCCAAGTAAAACTGCCTCTAAGATAAACAGCATGGAAGTCATAGCAACTGCACCATTTGCTGCCACTTTTGTCACAGTACCTGCCTCATCTGCAACAAAACCGTTAAAGGTTCCTGCTACAACGTCAGCAAAAGCTGCAACAACAAGAATACAAAACAGCCAGCAGAAAAGTAAAAATAATTTCTTTCCAAGCTTACCAATGTACTCTTCGATAATATAACCAATGGTACGTCCTTTGTTTTTTACTGAGGCGTACATGGATGCGAAATCCTGCACCGCACCAAAGAATACACCACCAATTAAAATCCAAAGTAAAACAGGAAGCCAACCAAAGATTGCTGCCTGAATCGGGCCGTTAATCGGTCCTGCGCCAGCGATAGAAGCAAACTGATGTCCAAATACAACGTTTGTATCTGCCGGAACATAGTCCACACCGTCTTCAAACTCGTAAGCCGGAGTTTTTGCATTAGGGTCAATGCCCCACTTGTTCTGTAAATAGCGGCCATAAAGCAGATAAGCTCCGCCTAATACGATGATCGCTATTACCATCATTAAAATACCACTCATTTTTTTACCTCTTCCTTCTTAAACGTAAAGATAACTGTTCAAAGAATTTCTTTGAACAGTTACATTTAAAGTTTCTCAAACACATATTTAATCACTTTCAGGCAAAAAATGCAACACGTATTTTTTACAAAATATTACTTATAATCGCAAATTTTTTTAGACATTTTTTAACTTTCTGTCGATTTTTGGACTTTAACTTAATTTTCTTAAGGTGACAGCCCGGATAATACCGGCGAGAGCCGCATATAACACTCCAGCTACCGGCCAGATAATCCAGCTTATATGCCAATTATTATAGTAAAAACTAATACCAAGATAAATTGCCGTCGCAAGACACCAGTATGCACCTGGGAAAAAACTGGTCTTTTTTCTAACGATTTTATTCTCCGGTGTAAATTCTTCCTCCTGCAAAAGTTTCTGATAAGCCTCATAAGGCCCACCTACACAGATAAAAATAAACACTCCCATGGCAACTAAAAGCAAAAGATCCACCACACATAATACCATCACCAGCTCCGTTGCACCGAATGCACCTGTACCGATTAACGGTACTACAGATACAATACATAGCGCTGTTCCAATCGCTATGCCTTTATGAAATCCAGCTTCACAACCTTCTTTCTGTTCCTGAATGAAACTTCTGGTACTTCCATCCATTGTGATCCGTTCTTCTCCCAGATACTGATATTTTTTCAGATGTCCGTCTGTCAGTACCAGTATCACCACTCCAACTATGATAAAAAGGAAAAGTACAATCATCCCAATTCCTCCTGCCATGTTTTCTGTAACATACTGCGGTGTATATTCTGACATAGCACCAAGGAGCAACAGGCAGACCGGAGAGAGGATAAACAGTACAACAGCTAATGCTATCTTTTTTACATTTGCTTTCGTTACAGCTATGAAATCTTCCGCTTCCTGACGAGACACATATCTTCCAGTTTCTTTTTCTTCCATATAGGTAGTTTCCAGATGAGCGGTGCCGTCTTTTTCCTGTTCTTCTTCATTCTCTTCTTTTAAAAGATAATCCGTTGTGACCTGAAATATCTCACTTAATTTCAATATCTTATCCAAATCCGGAACCGATGCTTCTGATTCCCACTTGGAAACAGACTGTCTGGATATGCCAAGCTGTCCGGCCAAATCCTCTTGAGACCAGCCTTTTTGTTTTCTTAAAATCATGATTTTTTCTGCAAGCTTCATGGTATTCCTCCTCTTTTTTTATAAGTCTGATTTTTTTTCATTCTCTCCCTTTCGATAGGTCTATCATACCAGAAAATGCAGTTGACAACCACCAATTGCACTTGAAAATGTGTCAACTGGCAGTTGCTTTTTGATTCTTATTCAAAATTTCTGTCATACAACAATGCCGCAATCAATACAACCAGACAGGATCCGGCATTGTGGACTAAGGCCCCTGTTGTAGGAGTCAATACACTGAAAAGAGAAAGGGTAATCGCCACTGCATTGATACATAAAGATAAGGTAATACTTAATTTAATTGTCCGCACTGTTCCATTAGCCAGACGTTTCAGATAAGGAATCTTGGAAATATCATCGCCCATCAAAGCAATATCTGCCGCCTCCACTGCAATATCACTTCCCATTGTTCCCATGGCCACACCGACACTGGCGGTTTTTAAAGCGGGAGCATCATTAACTCCATCACCAATCATGCACACATTGTGTCCCTGTTTTTGAAGCTTATCAATATTTTCCACTTTTTCCCCTGGCAAAAGCTCTGCCTGAATGTTGGTGATTCCTGCCTGGACCGCAAAATAATCTGCTGTCTTACGGTTATCCCCTGTAAGAAGCACGGTTTTTGTTCCCATGTTATGAAGAGCCGCTGTCATCTCCTTTGCTTCAGGGCGGATTACATCAGAAAGCGCAGTAATACCAATGCATTTTCCATCGCAGGCAGTAAGAATACTGGCTTTTCCCTGTTCCCGGAATAAATCCAACTGGGCTTTTCTCTTTTCGGAAATCTCAATCCCTTTTTCCATTAAATATTTTTCACTTCCACATAAAATCCTGCTGCCGGATATTTGTGCATATATTCCTTTACCGGCCTCCATCTGGAATTGTTCTGGCTCTGTAAATTCTGCCTCTTTTTCTCTTCCATAGGCTGTGATCGCCTTCCCTAAAGGGTGTTCGCTCTTAGACTCAGCGGAGGCAGTCAGGGAAAGAAGTTTTTCATCTTCATAATCCTTGGAAAAAGAAACCACATCACTCACCTGCAACTCGCCATAGGTAAGCGTTCCTGTCTTATCAAAGGCTATGGTATCCACTTTCCCCATTTTTTCCAAGGCTTCCCCTGATTTTATAATCACACCATGCTTTGTCGCCTGACCAATTGCCGCCATAATCGCAGTAGGCGTAGCAAGCACAAGGGCACAGGGACAAAACACGACAAGAATGGTAACAGCTGTGACAATATTTCCTGTACCAATATAGGCAAAGATGGCAATTAGAAGTGCTACCGGTACCAGATAGCTTGCCCATTTATCGGCGATTCGCTGCATTGGAGCCTGTTTTTGCTCCGCTTCCTCCACCATGCGGATTAATTTCTTAAGGGAACTGTCCTCTCCTACCCGGGACGCCCGGACATCCACCGCGCCAAACCGATTGAGGGTTCCACAAAATACTTCATCCCCTACTTCCTTATCCACAGGAAGTGACTCCCCCGTCATAATAGACTGATCCACGGAAGTCTCTCCCTTTAAAATCACTCCATCTACCGGAACAGTTTCACCGGGAAGAATCCGGAGTACATCCCCAGGACAAATCTCTTCTGCCGGAATCATCTCCTCTTTTCCATCCCGAATCCGCCGCCCCTGCTGCGGTGCCAGACTAATTAGTTTCTTTAATCCCTTCTTTGCCCGTTCTGTCGTTTTTTCCTCCAAAATTGCTCCAACTGCCATAATGAATGCCACTTCCCCCGCTGCAAACAAATCTCCAATCATGAGTGCTGCAAACATGGCGATAGAAATCAAAAGTGCTGACGAAATCTTACTGATACCCGGATTATAGATAATTCTCCAAACCGCCAGATAGACCATTGGAATTCCACAGATGATTACTGCAATCCACGCCGGATTTACCGATACTACCCTGTCTGTAAAAGAAAGCCAGAGACTTACCACCAGCGAAATCCCTCCCACCACTGTCATCGGAATTCCTGCCAAAAAATCATTTAACCTTTTTATCATAAAAATATCCTCCTTAAAAATGTTGCTTTTCCAGATCAAGTTCCGTATAATAAATTCTATACTGAACACTTTGTTCTGTATTTATTATATCGATTGAAAAATCACGATACAATGGGCAATCCATGTAAAATGTTCCTTAGCGAACAAATCTTTCATTTTATTAGGAGGAATTTCTTATGGACAGACGACAGAAAAAAACAAGAGAAGCTATTCTACAGGCATTTGCCCGGCTTCTCCCACAAAAAAGTTATCATAAAATTACCGTTCAGGATATTATCGACGCCGCAGATGTGGGGCGGACCACTTTCTACGCTCATTTTGAAACAAAAGATGATTTGTTAAAAGAACTATGTCAGGAATTATTTGCCCATATTATTGATACGGCGATGGACTGTACTCACACTCACGGATTGTATTCCGATACCGATGCGCCCAACTCCGTCTTTCTCCATCTCCTGTTACACTTACAGGAAAATGACAGAAACATTTTGGGACTTCTCTCCTGCGAGAGCAGTGAAATCTTTCTCCGTTACTTTAAAGATAGCTTACAAGAGCTAATCCGGGTTCAACTGATCAGCCGAAGAAAAGAACAGATCCTGAATGAAACTTCCGTCGTTGAAAAAATTGCTTTACAGAAACAAACGCCTGTCCCAGAAGACTTCCTCATCAATCATATCTCTGGCAGTTTTGTGGAAATGGTCCTCTGGTGGCTCAAGGGTGGCCAAAAGCAGACACCAGAAGAATTAGACCACTATTTTGAGGCAGTCATCAGTGGAATTTTATAAAAAAGTTTTGGTAAGCCTTTCCAAGAGAAATGCAAAAGCCCCGTCAATATCCTCCTGATTGGGATGTTTTCTTGATTCTAAATGTCGTTCATATGCCTCATCATTTAAATAGTGGGGATTTTCAGGCGAAAGACTTCTTCTGTGGGCGGTACTTTGCTCATCAATCTTTCCCTGACTTAAGAAAATTCCCTCACAGTAGTTTTCCTTTTCAATATCTGTGCGGACATTTTTTCTCACCCGATTGCCATACTCGCTGTCCGGGTAACCGCCCATTGTACCAATTGCAATCACCCGTTTCCCCTTCCATTTTTCCAGAAACACTTTGCTCTCTGGGTTCAGGGTGCTTCTCCGACACCAGAAAAAAATCAAAATCAGCTCATTTTCCATATTATCGGGTTGAAAGTTCTCATTTTCATGGAGATTTAGGCAAATCCCCTGTTCTTTCAGCTTATTTTTAACACCTTCTGCCAGCTTTTTTGTATTTCCAGTCACTGTAGACAGATAGGCATCGATTGTATATTCCATATGTAGTTTCCTCCTTTTTCTTCTTCAAAAGACAGGTCTTTTTCATCGATTGGGCAATAAGAACCCTAGACTTCAAAATTTATCCATTATTGTTGTTAAAATACTTAATTTGTCGCTGAAAACGTCGTTTTTGGCATTCATTTTTCTAAGGGGAGATAAAAATGCTTGCTTTTGCCCATACGAAATTCTCAACCTTATTCATTGTCGCCTATACTCTTTACTTCAAAATCCTGGGGGTCAGCCGAAGGCAGAATTGTTACATATATCCTTGTATCCTTGCATCTTATCATATCATCATTGATTTCTATTGTAAAATGTACTATAATAATTGCGGTTTTTCGGTTGTTATGACAACCGGGAAAACAAAAGATATAGTTGAAAAACGGACTGGAGAAGTTATGATAGGTTTAGGAACGATATTTAATATGATATGTATTGTCTTTGGCGGCACCATCGGTTGTCTGGCGGGAAACAGACTAAAAGGTCATGTACAGGAAACCATCATGGATGTAACCGGCATTGCCATTATGATGCTGGGAATCGGTGGAACATTGTCACAGATGCTTACAATTGAAAATGGCGTAATCAGTACACAGAATACCATTATGATGATGATTTGTCTTGCTGTTGGTGCAATTATTGGAGAATTCCTTCAGATAGAGGAAAAGGTTTATCTCTTTGGCGAATGGTTAAAGAAAAAAAGCAGTAGCAGCGGTGATAACCAATTTGTTACTGCCTTTGTTGCTGCTTCCTGCTCTGCCTGTATTGGTGCAATGGCAATCATCGGTGCAATCGCAGAGGGGACAACCGGTGACCACTCTATTCTTTTTTCCAAAGGGATTATTGATATTTTTATCATCTGCTCCATGAGCATCAGCCTGGGAAAAGGCTGTATTTTCTCCGCCATTCCGGTCGGAATCTTACAGGGAACTGTCACCATTATTGCTTATTTTGCCGGGAATTTCATGACGGACGCGGCACTAAGCAATCTTTCCTATGTGGGACATGTGCTGATTTTCTGCGTCGGATTGAATCTCATCCGTGAAAAGCAAATCCGGGTCGCAAATGCTCTGCCCGCAGTGGTAATTGCAATTATATGGGGATTCTTTTTGTAATTATTTTGGATCATTATTTTTTTGTACTACAAGAATCAAAACAGCCAATAGAATACAGGATATTCCTAATACCTCTTTATATTTAATATTTTCATGAAATAGAACAATACCCAGTGTCACACCAGTAATCGGTTCAAACGCACTGAGCAGCGAGGCTTTTATTTCTCCACATAAATATATCCCTTTTTGAAACAGTACTAAAGCAATCACTGTGGCCGTCAAAGCCAATATGAATTCACTTACCCAAGCCTGATATTTCATATCAAATACAAAGTTTCCTGTAAAAAATGCCGTAATCCCTATCTCGATTGAAGACAATAATGCAAGCCAAAAGGATGCTACCAGTGTCGGCATAGTGTTCATCCTGCTTTTTCTTAGCAAAATAATATAAAATGCATATGCAATTCCTGAACTAACAGCAAGTAAAACACCATATAGATTCATATCTCCCATAGGCGTATACAACAAAAAAATTCCGATCATACAGATTCCAATACAGACAATCTGCCTTTTCGTAATATGTTCTCGAAAGAGCAACGCTAATATCAAAACTACTGCTGCCGGATAGGTAAAATGTAATGTTGTTGCAAGTCCTGAGTCAATATAAGTATAGGAGCTATAAAGCAATATGGGAATCAACGCATAAACGAAAGATAGCCCAATCAACCCTTTCATTTGTACCCAGGAGACACGAACTTTGTATTTTGTCAATAT
>JAUNBT010000043.1 GCA_030526985.1 Lachnospiraceae bacterium
GAACCAGCGAATGCAGGAGTCAAAGTCCTGTGCCTTACCGCTTGGCGATAGCCCAATAGATGCGAACATCAACACCAGGCGAATATGAAATTACCAAGTGACGTGTAAAAAGGTGGATACAGGGATTCGAACCCTGGGCCTCCAGAGCCACAATCTGGCGCGCTAACCAACTGCGCTATACCCACCATATTTAGAGCGTGCCCACAGGGATTCGAACCCCGGACACATGGCTTAGAAGGCCATTGCTCTATCCAACTGAGCTATGAGCACACACTCTCTCATTCGCACTGAGAAATCTCAGCACAAAGCGGGTGATGGGAATCGAACCCACGTATCTAGCTTGGAAGGCTAGTGTTCTACCATTGAACTACACCCGCAAAAATAGAAAATTGTCAAATCGGGGTGACAGGATTCGAACCTGCGGCCTCTTGATCCCAAATCAAGCACTCTAGCCAAGCTGAGCCACACCCCGGTGTAACTGTGTCATCACTTAAAATATGTCCGACACGAATGATATTATATCACTTTAAGTTCTTTCTGTCAAGAACTTTTTTCATTCGACAGAAAATCTTTTATAAAATTCTGTCAAACGTGCCCACAGGGATTCGAACCCCGGACACATGGCTTAGAAGGCCATTGCTCTATCCAACTGAGCTATGAGCACATACGCCTTAACGCGATATTTATACTATCATATTCTTTCTCATTCGTCAAGCATAAATTTTTTATTTTGTAGATTTTTTTTGCACAATTTATATTTCTTAAAATTGTGCAAAAATTATTTCGCTGGTCTTTAGTTTCCGTGCGGACATTCATCATATGTCAATGTTGAAATTCGTTTTACATCCAGCTTCTTTCCGCATTTTTTACATCTTTTGCATTGATAGGTTCGTACTTCACATTTCTTCGAGGTCGTCGATTTCACATGGGTCTTATAGGTACCTGCCACATAAGTATGTTTGCAGGCTGCCCGTAGCTCTGCCTCTGCATCTTTATCAATCGGTGTAACATTCCCATCCTCGTCGATAAATATCTCATCTGACTGACTAAAATCATCTATCTCGATCTCCTCTTCTGAAAAAGAAATCTCCTCTACTCCATTAAGGGGGCGATCCATTGTAGACGGTTTTTCATAGGCAAATACCGTTGTGCAGCTTAACAAAGAAAGCCCCATCAGTATCACAGAAATCTTCCTTGCAATTCCTGCTTTCTTCTTTTCAAACATGCTATCAATCCTTTTCTTAATTCTCTTTTTCGTGCCGATTGAAAATGCACTGACTGGCGTAAAGCTTATCGCTGGTTCTGCTGCAATTTTTACAATCAGCACAGCATATTCTTTCTTTTTGTCTATCTCCATCCCACAAAGACACTCCCGGTCACAGCAGGATTCACAAACCTGACAAAACTCATGCATTAATACGTAAACAAACGGATTATACCAATGGACAATACAAGCTGCCACACACAGGTACTTCCAAAAGACATCCCTGCGTCTTATATGAATCATCTCATGGCGTAAAATCCATTCTTTTTCTTCATCTGTAAAAGTCTTTTTTGGCATAACAATAGCCGGATTTCTCCACCCAAAGGTAAAAGGAGATGTAATCTTATCATTTTCATAGAGCAGAATCTGTTTTTTTTTGGATTTCTTCCATCGAAATGGGTGCTTGAAAAGGCTGCCAGACTCTTCCTTGCATCCTGTAACTACGGAATCTCCTACCAGTCTTTTTGTCTCCTTCCGACAGACAAAGAACCGATAGGCAAACAGCAGTAAAATAACCACAGCCACGCAAATGCTAATCTCCAAAATAAATAAAGGAATCAGATAATACTCTCCATCTCCCGCAGGAACACTGATATATGCTAAAAATTCTTCCGGAAAAGGTTCATTCAGTCCCAGATTCATTCTGCCATAAATCATCCACTCCGGAAGAAAATACTTAAAAAGCTGAAATGGACACAGAAAAAACAGAAGGCTTGCCTTTAAAATCCAGCTGTAATACTTAGGCTCTAAACTGCTTCCCTCTATTTTTTCCACCACAAAATATCCTAATAAGGGAATTGTCCCTGCAATCGTCATTGCCAAAAAAATGGGCATAGAAATCACTTCTCCTCAATGTATGCAAACAATTTATCCTTCTCCTGCTCTGTCAGCTTGTCACTACCGGACAATGCTGCTATAAAATTCTTCAATTTTCCACCATAATTCTCATCTAGAATATCCTCGGCACAGCGAGTCTCATACTCTGCCTTTGAAAGCTTATAGCGATAAATTGACTTCTTTCCCTCTTTGCGGAAAGTAAGAATCCCCTTCTGAATCAGGCGCATCAAAAAAGTATTCAGAGTCTGTTTCTTCCATTCCCTGTGTTCTTCTTCATTAAAATACACCATAAGTTCGGAAAAACTAAATTCCTCTCCCGTGTTCCAAAAATGTTCCATAATCTCATACTCTGTCTTACTCATAGTCTTTGCCATACTACCACTTCCTCGTATTATATTTTTATAATACATGATTATACCATGCTATATCATCTTTTTCAAGACTTTTTATCAAATTATAATTTCTTTTCCTGAAATACCATCAAAAAGGATTTCCAGATCATATTGTAATCCATCTTCAGCTACAGCTTCTCCTTTAAAAGACCAGACGGGACGGATTTCATAATCATTGTCTTTTATAAAAACCGGCATTAATTCCAAATCAAGCTCATCCAAATCCCATTTATCATTCGTCACCAGCATATCACATTTTTTCTGCAGACTTTTCAGGGCATCGTCTACAGAAATAATAGAGATATCCTCGCTGGTTTCTTCGAGAGAATAGCCCCAGTATGACACAAAGGAAATCCATCCCTGCGCACCATATATTGCACTTAATTCCGTCTGGTCTACACCGATCCCATGATATCCGTCCCCATATTGAATCTGCCGAATTGGCACTCCCTCCACTTCCTGATGGAGGAAAAAGAAATAAGCATCATCTTCTTTTGTCCATTCCGATTTTCGGGCTTCTTTAAGTACATTACCATCTACATCAATTGGATTGTCTTCTTTTTTTAATGTATCATGATCTAGTGCATATGCTTCGTATTCATCTGATATTGGGATATCCACTTTTTCAAAAATACTTTTTACTGTTTGAAATACCTCCTCTCTCTTTGCAAAAGGAAGATTTTCTGTCAGCGAGAACTTGTCCAGATTGTAAGTATCAAATTGGGGATCTGTATGGAGCGTATTATAATAATAATCCATTGTTACGCCGCTAAAATGTATATTGCTCCATCCGCATGATAATATTTCATTCTGCTTTCCATAATATGAGTCTATCGTATAATCTCCAATTTCTCTACTTTTGTATCCTTTATCCACTTCCTTTTTTTTCACCTGGTTATGCAAAAATATCTCTTTTAATATATCAACATCCAATTCAGGGCGATGTGCATTTACTTTTTTCATTTTCAGACTTTTTAATTCCTCCGGTACTTCCGGTACTACGTCTAAATTCACAAAATCGTCTATCTTCATCTTTACTCTATTCGATTCACTTTCCTGTCCCGTTTCAACACGGAGGGATGTTTCCTCTTTTGCCTCTTGATTTTTACAAGCAGATAATCCGATTATGGCAATTAGAAGCACTAACATAAGTCTGCCTTTTCTTTTTCTCATATTCTTTCCTCCAAATATCCTCCGTCCATTCGATATACTTTATCACACAGCGAATTAATATCTTCCTGATTATGACTGGCAATCAATATCGTTTTCCCATCCTTTTTTAGACTTAGAAATATTTTTCTCATTTCTTCTACTCCTTTTTCGTCTAAACCATTCATCGGTTCATCCAATATAATGATATCTGGATTTTCCATAATTGCCTGTGCAATACCTAATCTTTGTTTCATCCCCATAGAGTAATTTTTCACTTTTTTCTTATCTTCCGGGTCTAACCCAACCAGTCGAATATATTGGGAAACCTGTTTTTCCCCTATCTTTCCATTTAATTTTGCCAGATACATCAAATTATTTTTTCCACTCTCTGCTTCAAGAAATCCGGGAGTTTCTATAATAATACCCATATTATCGATTGCCTTTGTTTTTCTCCCTATTTCTTTCCCGCAGATTCTTATCATTCCACTATCCGGTGTCAGGAAGCCACAAATACATTTCATCAATACCGTCTTTCCAGAACCATTTCTTCCTACTAACCCACAAATTGTCCCTTTTTCTATAGATAAACTCACTTGGTTTAGTACCTGTCTTCCCTTAAAACTTTTTATCACATCTTCCACTTCAATTATCTTCATTCTTTATTTCTCCTACTCTTTGCTGTATTTTGTTCGAAAAAAGATCAGCAGAATCAAACCCAGATTCCATATCATTAACATCTGATATGCATATCCAATTGACGGGAGCGAGCCATTATAAGAACGCATTGTGGTATCCAGGCAAATCCAGGAATATGGCGAAAGCCAATAAAAGATTGTGAAATCCAACCCGGATACAATATGTGGTAATATTGTAAAACCGGAAAGAATACATATCCCTATTGTTTTTAAATTAATCAATGAAAAAAAATACAAAAAAAGACCCGTAAATAAACAAAGTAGAATACAAATTCCGAATACAACGACACATGCCTCTACTGGTTCATAGTCCCATAAAATATTATAATCAAATTTCATTCTGCTCCCCGTCGCCATTGTGGCATTCGTCTGTGCAATGCTTCCCCAGAATTTTCCCCATCCATTTGCCAGAGAAGGGGGCAGCATAACTGCCTGTATCAGGAAAAAACAGAGGGCAATAAAGATACTGGTCAACATAATATATATTATTTGTGCTGTCATCCATTTTATTTTTCCACAACGAATCAACACAAAATTCGTCATATCATCAGTGAAAGGGGCATCACTAAAAAAAAGAATGACACCCAAAAAAAACATCATCAAAAAAAGTGTCGAATTCCATATAAGTGGAAATGCAAACGTACTGGGTTTTACGCCTAGTATAGGAATCAGTTTTCTTGTTTGTCGAAGCATCATGTCGCCTAAAATGATAAAATAAATAATTCCAAACAGAACATGATAACGACTTTTCCATCTTTTTATATTATATATTGCAATATGAGCTACTGCTTTTTTATTCATGGCACACACGCTCCAGTCTCTTATAAGATATCATACCAAAAATCAAACATAGAATCAGCGCATAGATTGTTGCTCTAGTAAATGTAAGAACATTGGTTGTCATCCGGCTCTTTGGAAAATAAAAAATATGTTCCAAACTCCAAAAATATACATTGTCTGAAAAATCACCTACATAGGCATTATAAATATAGTATATAATTCCTGGCAAAGAAATAACTGCCATCTGATCCTTTATAAACAATGATATCATAAAAGTAATGACTGATATAATTCCAGAAAGCATTCCCAACCCCATCGAATAAATCAAATAATAAGTAAAATATCTATGTTCTTCTAACAAATTTCCGAGTCCTTCATTGACACAAACCCAGAACATATCTGACTCCCGATCCGCCCATGGCATAAACAGCCTCAAACTTAATTCCCAAAGAAACATTCCGACTGTCACAACACAAAAGCTGCTAAAAAAACAGTTCATCACTTTTGAGATTATATAAGATTTTCTATCACATCTCTTTATAAAAAAAGAAAAGTAGTTTCTTTTCCTCTCTTCACAGTATGCCGTACCAAAAACTGCCGCTGCAAAAATATAATTAATTATAAAAAATGGGTCTTCTAAATAAATGAAAACGGTATATACAACACTAGTATCCTCTAATCCGCTCAAATCCTGCAGCATTAATAAATAATTGAGAATAAAAACACCTGCCACAGCAAGAAAAAATCTTTTCCGCAAAAACCACCTGGATAAATCCGCTCTGCATACATTTATGTATTTCATTTTGTCACTACTTCCATAATCGTTTCCTCCAGAATTGAATGAAACAGGCATGATTTAGATAACATTTTCATTAAATTTCTTTTCATAAACTACTCCTTTCATTTTAGCAATAGGTAGAATAATACTGCAATTTTTAAAGTCAAATCCGGATTTTACTACATATATGTAATATAGTTATTATAGCACGGTTCTCAATATATTACAATACACTAGTACTTTATTTCATTTTTCTTTCAATTGATTTAGTAAATTGAAATTCGTGCAAGTACGATTTCTGCTTATAGGTTTATTGCACAAAAAAAGAAGGGAACTGAATCCCTTCTCCTTATTTCATCAACTTATATTTATCTCCGTCTATGTAATAATATCCTGCCGGTATCGTTTCACCACCATCTTCTATTGTCACATCTAAAAATGCACTGTAATGATACTGTTCATCTACTGCTTTCCCAAATAGAGCATATGGATTCAGTGAAATTTCTATATTTTCTGTATAAACATCCTCATCAGCTGACATTATCGACATACTCATAAATACATCGTAGTTTACAATTCCAGCCCAAACACAGATAATACCTCCTCATCATCCATAATTCTGTTGCTTGGCTTGGTGGCATTTTTAAGCATGGCTTCTACTTTATTTTCCAACGTTACGTCGATAAAACGGTCGACATCGATTCCGCGCAATTCAAAGAAGAAGAAAGGATTTTGGTCTACTCGGACGCCGATTCCGTACATGACAGCTGCAACGTGTTTGCACATCAGCGCCCAGTCGGGACAGCTGCATTGAAAGCTGATTTCCTTAGGGCTTGGAAAGAGACCGTGATTTCCGGTAAAAAGCTCTTTTAGTTCATTCGGGATTGTTCCATGTATCAGGGCTTCCATATTGATGATTTTTCTTCCGCATTTTTTGATGATTTCCTGACAGCGGTCTTCTGAGAGAGGGCTGATCTGGATTTTTACTTTATATGGTGTCCTCCGGGTCCCCTGGACTCTGGCCTCTATCTTTCCCTTTAATACTTTCAAGTCAATGACAGCACCGGAACGAACATATCGTTTTCCCCGGTCTAAGCGGCTGGAAAAATCCGCATACTGTTCTAAGTTACTACACCAGGCCTGTCCCCACCAGCTTTTGCAGATCTGTCTTCCACTGGTAATCACAGGTTCCATCTGTTTTCCTTTTTTCTCTGCTTTTTTTATACTTTCCTCTGCTTTCCTTCGCAGTTCTTCTACTGAAATCTGGCTGTAGCTGTTATCTATATTCCAATAGCTTCTCATAATATATCATCCCCGTTTAATTTTTTATGCATCCAGGCGCAACATGGAGAGAATCTGGTCATTATCCATCTCTGTAATCCATTTTTCACCGCCAGCACCGATAATCTGATCTGCCAGTTCCTTTTTGGATTGGATCATTTCATCGATTTTTTCCTCAATGGTTCCCTCTGAGACCAGTTTATGAACCAATACATTTTTCTCCTGTCCAATCCGGTATGCCCGGTCAGTCGCCTGATCTTCTACCGCCGGATTCCACCAGCGGTCAAAATGAATCACATGATTGGCACGGGTCAGATTCAGACCTGTTCCGGCAGCTTTTAAAGAAAGCACCATGTAGGGAACATACTCTTCCCCGTTGAAAGTATCAACAAGCTCCGCCCGCTTTGTAACCCGGGTTCCACCATGGAGAATAAGGCCTTTTCTTCCCATAATCTGTTCTAAATAATCGGCTAAGGGTTTCGTCATCTCCCTGTACTGAGTAAATACAAGCACCCGTTCCCTCTTCTCATAGATTGTCTCGCAAAGTTCCCCAAGAAGCTGAAATTTTCCACTTTCTTCCGGGTCAAATGTCTCCTGTCCCAAAAACTGGTCCGGATGATTGCAGATTTGTTTTAATTTTGTAAGTACTTTTAGTACAAGTCCCCGCCGCTCTTTACCATCAACCTCACTGATTTTTCTTTCGAGTTCGACCACCTGTTTGCGGTAAAGAACAATCTGTTTTTTGGAAAGTCCGACATAATCCACCTGTTCTAATTTCTCCGGTAAATCCGAAATGATATTTTTATCTGATTTTAAACGGCGTAGTAAAAAAGGTGCCACCATATTTTTCAGTTTACCATAGCCTTCCGGATGCTCTCCTAATTGTTTTGTAAAATCTTTAAATTCTCTGCCATTTCCCATAAGCCCAGGATTTAAGAAATCAAAGAGTGACCAGAGATTCGTCAAATCATTTTCAATCGGGGTTCCGGTCATGGCAATTCGGTTTTTTGTTTTTAATTTTTTGACTGCCCGGGTTTGTCTTGTTCCCGGATTTTTTATTGCCTGTGCTTCATCTAAAATCACCACATCCCACTGAATTTCCTGCAAAATTGTCAGACGGTTTATCATTCCATAGGTCGTGATATTTAAAAATGCGGTACTTTCATCTTGCTTTTTTATAAGTTCCTCGGTAAGCTGTGCTGTTGTTTTTCCATGGAGGATTTTTATACTCATCGAAGGAGCAAATTTTTCCGTTTCTTTTCGCCAATTTCCAATTAAAGAGGCTGGAACGACTAAAAGAATTTTATCCTCTGGACATTCCTTCCTTCTTTTTTCTAAAAAGGCCAGCACCTGTATGGTTTTTCCAAGACCCATGTCATCTGCAAGACAGGCTCCAAATCCCAGCTTCGACATATAAGTAAGCCAGGTATATCCGGTCTTTTGATAGGGGCGCAGCACTGCACGAAAGGATTTGGGTACAGCGGCCTGCCGGATAGATACCGGTGTGCGCAGATTTCTAAGCAGATTAGAAAGCCACAGCCCGTTTGTGACTTTGCTTTCTTCCATCTCAAAGGAATCTTCTTCAAAGGAACCGGCACCCATGCGGAGTGCTTCCCGAAGGGTGACTGTCTCTGGGTATTCTTCCATTTCTTCTAACAATTTTTGAAGCTTTGCATGATTGACTTCCACCCAACGGCCTTTGAGCCAGGCAAGTCCTTCGGTCTGGGCAAGCAGCTCTTTTATCTCTTTCTTCGTAAGCGCAATTCCATCGACCTGTAATTTAGGCTGTACACTGATTAGTGTTTCAAAACCAAGCAGAGCAGGCTTTTTATCTCCTAAACTGACACTTAAGGAGGGGGAGGCATACTTTTTCTTCCACCAGTTAGGAATCCGGCATAAGATTCCGGCCTCCTCAATCACTGGAATTGCCTTTAAAATTTCATAGGCTTCCGCCGCTGTAAGCCGCAGAGGATGAAACATCTCGCCCCGTTCTACAAAATCACTGATAAGTTCAGACCCCTCTGCTGCCTGATTTAAACAGGACAACAGCTCTAACAGCTTCTCTCTTTGATTTTTGTATTCTGTTAGGGCATATTGAAGGGGCATGTGGCGGACATTTCCATGCTCATCCTTCGTCGCATAAGTTGCAAGAAATGCAAAGGGATAATCCGATTCTTTTCCATTTTCCACCAAGTGAAAGAAAATCCGTTCTGGTACTTTTAAATGCTGGCTTCTCTCTGCCAAAAACAAGGCAGCCGTTCCCTCATACTGGCTAATCTCATAGGAATAGATTCGGGTCAATCGCTGATACATTCCCCGAATCCATTTTTCCGTCAGATATTCTGTTCCAAGGCCAAAGGGTACCGCCTTTAAAAGGTATTCCACAGTATCTGCTTCCGGCTCGATTTGTATATTTTCCCGGGCAATTTCAAGTTCCGAATGTGCCGTTAAAGATTTTAAAAACTGCTCTGAGAAAAGATATAAAAAGGCTGCCGAAGGTGACAAATCTGCTATTCTCTCTCCAAAACCAAAATAGAACAAAGCCTTATAACGGTTTCGCAAAAATTCCTCATACAGTTTTTTGTGGGCTTCTATCGTTGGCTTTTCCCCTTTATCCACCCGGAAAGTCTCTTCTGTAAAGATTACTCTAAATGGACTTTTCATTTGATTTTGATTCTTTTTTATGCATGCTTTACCTGTGTTCATCTGTATCATCCCCATCTTCTATAATGAAGTTCATTTCTTCTCCTTAATCTGTTGAATCGCTTCCTGAGCCGTATGATTTACTTTTAATTCCAAAATAATACAATCTGCTAATTCTTTATTAGGGATAGACACATATCCGTTTTCATAACTGAGGAAATCATAAACTACCATTGCAGAAAATATTTCATCTTTTGTCGTCAGTTTCATAGAAGTCGCAGCGTACTCACGAACCTTTGAGCGAACTGGAATTCCGGAAACCATCAATGCAAGGTCATCCCTGACTGCAGCTACATTATTTCGAATGTAGTAAAAAATCTCATCGTAAGGACCTGCACTTGTCCAATAATTCCCCAAATTGTCATTTGTTAAAGACAGGACAACCGACCGGGGATTGTATACTCTTTCTCCTGAACGGGTATAATACCCATCATACCAAATGCGAAGACCTTCTCTTGTAACTTTTCCAGTCGGATGAGATTTCTTATAAACAGCATACAGTTGATCTACTTCTGTCTCTGTAAAACCAAAATATTCACTGAATTTTTCTTCTGCAGCCATTGTATATTCGCAAAACATATTCAATTCTGAACCACTTGAGTATTTGGCGATTGGCAAAATTCCCGTCATATAAGCCAGTTCCACATATGGCTGATCCTTTAACAAGCCACTCAAAAAATCAACGAATTCTTCTTTTTCTATCTCCGTTACAAATTTTCTGTGAAAAATATAATCCCACTCATCTAATACAAAAATAAATTTTATGGAATCTTCCAGTTCAAAAACATTGTTAATCGCATCCCACACTGCATCGTCATCCGCAATCTCCGCTTTGGGGAACATTCTTTTAAGATCTTGAATCAGTCTATTCTGAATACGGTCAATATATTGTCTATAAGATTGGCAGTCCCGAGGCATTTCATTAAAGGCAATAGAAATCACATGATGTTGATTTCTATGTTTTTCAAAATGTTCATACTTACCAATTGTCATTTTCTCAAATATACTCCGACTGTCATGCCCCTTGCCAAAAAAAGAAGCTATCATGTTAGCCATTACTGTCTTACCAAAACGTCGGGGTCTGGTAATGCAAATATATTTTTGACCTTTTCCCTTGTTTATTCCCTGCTTAGTGACACTGCTATCCGGTTGTTCTACAATTGGAATCAATTCCTTTAACAATGCTGATTTATCAACAAAATGCAAAGCCATAGCTGTGTATTCTGATTTCTTCTATTATATAATAAAAGAGGTTTCAGTACAATTTTTATTTCATAGAGTCTTGATGCCCTCAATACCGAGCAATCATGTTAAAAAAAGAAGACCTTCCGCTTTCTCATCGCTTTTGGTCTTCTTTGTAAAATAGAGTTCTATTCTGTTTTTCTTATATCTGGCTTCTGTTTACTAAAAACATTCGCCTTCCGGCAACTACTCTTCCTCTGGTGCTTCTTCTTCGCTCTTTTCCTCTTCTTCGTCATCATCGAAGAAAACATCGTCAAAATCATCAATGTCATCTGGTGATAAATATTTATAAACAGCAACCGCAATTAAAACAACACTTGCAATCGCACCGATTACAGCCAGTGCCCAGATTACTTTCTTGCCTTCGTCTTCTTTCACGATAACCTCTTTTTTGCTGTTCAATAAATCCTGAAGCTTTGCAACGCTAATTAATTCATCTAAGTTTTTCATTCTATCCGCATCCTTTCTTTCTTAAATTCAGCATTCCTGCCCTATCTGTTTGTACAGACGTTAAGATTTGATAATAGTATAACACTTTTCCGGATATTTTACTATATATTTCTTGTATCTTTTTTCAATTTTGCAAAGGAGGCAAACATCTTTTTTACACCACATTTGTCAAAATCTACTGTCACCTCATAGTCCCTTCCTCCCGGACGAATCTCCGTCACAGTTCCCATGCCAAATTTTACATGGCCGACCCGGTCTCCGACCTGATAGTCTAGTTCCACATTGCCCGGTGCCTGAATACTTCCCTGCTGATAAGGCTTTTTATGGAACATTTTTTTACGTCCGGCTGCCTGTGCAAGGGACATACTGATGACTTCATTCTTCTGTTTTTGATTCTCCATCTCCAAAAGATCCTTTGGCATCTCAGAAATAAAACGGGATACGGTATTATACTGGGTCTGTCCCCGAATCATCCGCCGCATGGCACAGCTTAAAAAGAGCCGTTTTTTTGCTCTGGTAATTCCCACATAACAAAGTCTTCTTTCCTCTTCAAGGTCTTCTTCATTTTCAGAAATAATTGTCATATAGCTTGGAAATACTCCCTCTTCCATTCCTGCAAGAAATACATAGGGAAACTCTAATCCTTTTGCACTGTGAAGCGTCATTAGAACCACTCTTTCGCTGTCCTCGTCAAGGCTGTCAATATCTGCTACAAGAGCGATTTCCTCTAAGAGTTCACTTAAAGACGGTGCATCTGTGCTATTTTCATACTCCACAATCTTGTTGAGCAGTTCATCAATATTCTCTATTCTGGTATTTGCCTCGTCCGTTCCTTCTAACTTTAGTTGTTCTACATAGCCAGTCTCATCAAGCACTGCCTGAAAAAGTTCTGTCATGCCCTGCTCATATAAAACTTTACGCAGTCTTCCAATCATAGCAGCGAAATCCAGCATTTTCTTTGTTCCCCGTCCAAGGCTTACAATCTCATCGGCACGGCAGACTGCATCAAAAAAACTGATTCCTTCTTCTAATGCAAAGGTATTGACTTTTTCAATGCTGGCAAGGCCAATGCCACGCTTGGGTACATTGATAATTCGTCTCGCAGCCAAATCGTCCACACCGTTATCAACCACTTTTAGATAGCTTAAAATATCTTTGATTTCTTTTCTCTGATAGAAATTAATACCGCCGACAATTTTATAAGGGATATCTTTTAACAGCAGTTTTTCCTCAAGGACACGGGACTGGGCATTGGTTCTGTATAAAATGGCCATGTCCTGATAAGAAACCCCATCCTCCGCAAAAGATCCAATCTTGGAAGCGATTTGCTCTGCTTCCTCATACTCTGTACCATATTGGGAAAATGAAATCTTCTCCCCTGTCTCATTCTCCGTCCACAAGGCTTTTTCTTTTCGTCCCGCATTCCGGGCAATCACTTTATTAGCTGTCTCAAGAATATTCTTTGTGGAACGATAATTTTGTTCTAATTTAATTACGACGGCATCCGGATATTCTTTTTCAAAATTTAGTATGTTATAAATATTGGCACCCCGAAATTTATAAATTGACTGGTCATCGTCACCTACGACACAGAGATTTCTATACTTTCGGGCGAGCATACTGACAAATTTAAACTGTACCATATTTGTATCCTGATATTCATCTACCATAATATACCGGAACCGTTCCTGATATTTATCTAAAATCTCCGGATGAAACTGAAACAATTCTACTGTTTTAAAAAGCAGATCGTCAAAATCAAGGGCATTATTTTCTTTTAACCTTTTTTGATATTCCCGGTAGACCTGACATACTTTCTGCTTTCTAAAATCCCCCTGATTCTCTTTTTCAAAATCAGAAGGCGTTTTTAGCTCATCTTTTGCCTTCGATATGGTATTCAAAAGGCTTCGCTCCGGGTACTGTTTTGGATCGATATTCAGACGTTTACAAATCTCCCGAATTAAAGTTTTCTGGTCATCGCTGTCATAAATTGTAAAACTGGATTTAAATCCTAAAAGCTCGATGTGCCGTCTTAAAATTCGGACACAGGTCGAGTGAAATGTAGAGACCCAAATGTCATCTGAACCAAAAGAAACCAATGCATCCACTCTCTCCCGCATCTCCCTGGCCGCCTTATTTGTAAAGGTAATCGCAAGAATATTCCAGGGATTGACTCCTTCTTCCTCAATCAGATATGCAATTCTATGGGTCAACACTCTCGTCTTTCCTGATCCCGCTCCCGCAAGTAACAATACCGGGCCGGAAGTGGTAAGTACCCCCTCTTTCTGTTGTGGATTCAAGCTGTCATAAATACTCATCTTTTTTTCCTTTCTATCAGCTGCACAAAAAAGGGTGCTGCTGCAAAAGACACATGCCTGCAGTAACACCTTTTCTGCCTGTATTCTTTGTTATGATATCTAAACTAATTTCTGTCCACAATTAGGGCAAAAATTAGCCCCTGTTGTTTTCTGTCCGCAGTTTGGACAAAAATTCGGCATCTGTGGCTGGGAATTCTGCCCTGCACTACCAGATGAAACTACAGCACCTGGCTGGACAGGCACAGACTGGACAATTGACTGACGATTCATGGCATCTGTCATATTATTTACCATCTGCTGTCCCATCATCATGCCCATCTGCATTCCTGCCATATCGGACGCCACACCGGCACCCTGTCCGGAATTTGCCATTGCATCTAGTACGGTCATCTGCTGGTATCTTGCCATATCACCAACCATAGACTGGGAAGCAACTTTCTCAATCATACCCTGAATTTCCTCTGGATAGTTAAAGCTTTCTACCTGAAATCCGGTAATGGAAAGACCAATCTTTACCATCTCCATGTCAAGATCTTCCTGTATTCCTTTGGAAATCTCATAGGCATTCGCCTGAAGATTGAACATATTCTTTCCTTCCCGGCTAATCCATTTCATCAAAAGCTGATCTAATACGGAAAGGACTCTCTCCTTAATATCATCAATTGTAAACTGTTGTTTTATTCCTGCGATTTTCTCAATCATCATAAGGTAGTCACCGGCTTTACAGTTAAAGGTACCTCTTGCCCGAATCGGCAGTCCGCCAACTAACCCTTCCGTAGGAATCAATACCGGATTCTTCGTTCCCCATCTCACTGTAAATTCTTTTGTATTAATAAACAATACTTCTGCCCGAAGACCACTGTTAAAACCAAATTTGAAGCCTTTTAAAGAAGATAAGAAAGGAATGATCTCTGATTCCATATCATAGCTTCCCTCTTCCGTGAAAATGCCTTCCTTTCGTCCATTATACAAAAATACTGCATCCTGACCGGCACGAATGACAAGACGGGAACCTTTCTTTATCTCTTTATTACACCATTTATAAAAAAGTACATCGTCCCGTTGTTCTTCCCATTCTACTACATCCGCGAATTGTCCTTTAAACAAACCCATCTTCCCTGCTCCTTTTAAAATAAAATTCTATGATTACAGACCGAGTTCTTTCTTCAACGCTTCTAAATCCGCATCTATTTGTCCTTCTGAAGTTGTTTTACCGTCATCGTATTTGTCCATAAGACTATCTACAGAGTCTCCCTCAGCCTGTCTATGATTTAATTCTGCCATAGCATTGGCCTGATCAAGCATCTGGTCTGCCTTTTTCTCCATTCGGTCAAAAGCGGACATGCTATCTGAAACACCGGCATAGGAGGAACCGATCTTGTTCATCTTCTCCTGGGTCTTTGCAAGAGTCATCTTCGCCTTGATAGATTCTTTTCTTGCTCTTAAGTCTTCTAAATCCTTACAGAGTTTATCATGCATCTGACCCATAGACTGTGCATTCGCAAAAGCCTGCTCCCAGGCTGTCTTTAAAAGAGCTTCCTTTGCCTCAAGCTCTTTCTTCTTCTCAAGAAAGATTCTGGCGTCCGACTCATTACCGGCAAGAAGTGCTTTCTTCGCATAGCGTTCCATCTTCTCGCATTCTTCTTTATTCTCTTCAAGTTCCCGCTTTGTGCGCTTTTCTTCTGCCATAACCGCAGCGGTCTCCGATTTTACCTTGCCTAAATCGTCTTCCAAATTTCTCATGTACTGATCCACCATCTTGACTGGATCTTCCGCCTTATCTAAAGCCGCATTCACATTAGCAGACATAATATCTTTAAATCTTTGTAAAATACCCATATCTTTTCCTCCTATTCATATGTCTTTATTGTAGCATATTTTTTTATTGCAATCCACAATAAAATCAAACTAATTAAAATCTGTACACCGATACAGCACTGTAAAAAATGCTTTTGAAGAAAATAGGCAAGTGCTGTGTCCGTATCAATTCCATAGCTGTAAAAAAACAGATTAGAAATCATATCCTCGCCGATTACTTTATCATAAAATCCCATCAGAAGCATGCCCGGATTAATAAGATGGACAAAGACCCATCCGCCTAAAGATACCAGTGCATCTAAGGTTCCCTGTGCCTTACTGTAAAACAACGTATTCACTCCCTCTAAAAGAAGGAATGGACCAACCATAAGCCCTGCCTCTATAATCAGAATGGATACAACGGACAAACTGGACCTTTTTGTAAAACAAGAGCATAGAATCCCAATACTTCCGGCATAAAAAGACAGTAAAAAGAATACGAAAAACAGATAAACTCCATCACCTATGCTGATTCCACCAAAAATTGTCCCAATCGTCAGAACCGGAAGACTGGAAATTGCAAACAAAAAGCTGGTCATAATTGCAGAAAAAAGTTTACCACCGACAACTGTATAAGGGGAAGCTCCTGTTACGAGCATCAAATCTAAGGTTCCCTTCTCCCTCTCAGTTGAAATGGAACCTGCCGTAAGCACCAGCGTCACTAAAAAGCCTATGCAGCATTGCAAAATGCCAAGACCTACAAATAAACTGGTCATGACTGAATAGTCGACATATTTTCCTTCATTGAATATATCTGCAGAGGCCAGCAGCATAAGTACTGCAATTAGAGCCACTACCGCATTATAAAACATCAGAAGAATCGGTATTCTTACAACCCTTGCTCTTGTCTTTAATTCTTTGACCAATATTGGATTCCATCTCATGCATCTGCCTCCTGTCAGGAAATCAAATCTAAAAATCTACTCTCTAAATCTCCTGTTTCCCTGTAAAATTTCTGTATCAAAACACCTCCACTAACCAATTCTTTCAACAGAAGTGCTTCCTCTTTCTCACTTCCCTCAAAAAGAACCGTCAGTGTATTTTCATCTAATGATATCTTTCGAACCCATTGATTTTTCTTAAGGACTAAAACCGCATTCTCTACCCCTTGAAAAATTTCAATCATGAGCGGCTGATTTTTCTTTACTTCTTTCATAATCTCCTTCATATTTCCCTCAAGAATCATCTTTCCTTTTTCCAAAATCCCCATAGAGGTGCAATAATCGGGAAGACCAGATACCATGTGGGAACTGATTAGAATCGTTCTTTTTCCTCCGCTCAACATCCTAAGAATCTCACGAAATTCCATTCTCGCTTTCGGATCTAATCCGTTGGATGGTTCATCTAGAACTAAGACGGAGGGATTACATAACAGTGCCCGTGCCACACACAACCGCTGCTGCATCCCCTGAGACAGGCTTTCCACATATAGATTTTTCTGATCATATAAATGAACCAAAGATAGAATTTCTTCTATCCATCTCTTTGTTTTCTTCCTGTCCAGACAATAGAGTCCGGCATAAAACTCCAGATATTCCCCAACTTTTAAATTATCATACATTTGATATTTGTCCGGCACGTATCCAATCATTTTGTACCAGTCCTTGCTGCCTGATAAATCTACGCCATCCAGTCTCACATCTCCCAGGTCTGGTTTTAGAAGCCCTGCGACAATTTTAAGCAATGTCGTTTTTCCCGCCCCGTTCTGTCCGATAATGCCGAATATCTCTCCTTCCGGGATTTTTATGGAAACCTGCTCCAGAGCTTTTATTTTTCGAAAGCTTTTTTCTACATTAATAATCTCCAGCATTTTGCTCCACCTGCTCTTCACTTAAATCTTCCCACTGAAAATAGATGCCATGGGATACCATATCTTCTCCATCGCTTTCCAACATTGTATCATATTCCGGAATGACACCTATGAGATAAACTCTTCCATTTAAAGATTCATAAAAGTACTTTTCATAGGCAAAATTAACAAGCTTTCTGTAA
>JAUNBT010000044.1:0-7824 GCA_030526985.1 Lachnospiraceae bacterium
TAGGTATATGCCTTGCTCCGGTCTAATACTCCATTTATTGTATCATAGACAGATCGGTCATGATATACTTTTATATGATATGTATTTTCAAGGATAGAGGTAAGTTCATCTCCAACTCCAATTACAGTATCCCTCTTTTTCCCCGATTTACTATCCACAAAATCTTCACTGCCATGGGTATGATAAATTAAAATCTTTGGATTTTCTCCTGTCATCGATATAGACAGATCTTTCGAAGCTAATTTATCTCCCTGTAATTCCTTTGATGTCACTGTTGTCGTACTGTCAACAATATAAAATGTTTTTAAAAGGAATTGATAATCGGCAAGCTGTTTTTTCGTATAACTGACAGAACCTTCTGGAATTATTGTTTTCTTTGTCTCCTCTGTAATATCTCGTACAGTCTCTTCCTTTTCCTCGTCTGCTTCAAGAAAATAAGAAGGCACCTGATCACTCCCTGTCATGAGCTGTTCTTCATCTTCCCAATAATCCTTACAAAAGTCTACCGATAAAATGAATTCTTTGGATAAGTTCTCCCCCGTGCTTTTTAGAAAACTTAAGGTCCCAGTCAAATCATTTGCATACACAGTATAGGGAAATAGCTCTGTCACCGTAAGACTGGCAAAATTTTCGCCCGCTGATTTCATTTTATCAAAAAGCATATACTTTTCTCTCTGAAAATAATGACTCTGCCCCGAAAAAATACACTGTTCCAGTATAAAAAAGGCGGACAGCCAAAATACGGCCCGCCCAATTTTTTTATTCTTCATAGCAAGTTTGTCCTTCCTGCATATTGCCGCTCTCCTTTTCATTTTATTCTGCGACTTTTTATTCTATGCAGTAATTAACTGATTTAACGCCTCGGATATGGTATAACTTATTTTTTTTACCGCCTCATCGATATTTTTCGGCGTGACAAACATATCTGCCAGATAGGGATTCACGATTTCATAAGCCAACTGATATTTTTCCTGGTCTGTAAATTCTTCATAAAAATCCACCAGCTTTCCCTTCCCTAATGTTTTTAAAAACTGTTCTAAGGCATCGTTTACAATGGTAGGAACAGCGATGACCGTAGGAACGCCAATGGCAATGACTTTGATTCCCATTGTCTTTTCCGTAATTTCCTGTCTATGATTTCCAACACCGGAACCCGGTGCAATGCCTGTATCACTGATTTGTATCGTTTTATTCAAACGGGCAGAACTTCTAGCCGCCAGAGCATCGACAGCTACGATGACTTCCGGTTTAATTTCTTTTACCAATGCTTTTAATATTTCCCCGGTTTCCATTCCTGTCTGGGCCATAACGCCCGGTGTAATGGCGCTGAGTGTTATGGCTTCTTTGATTATTTTTTCCTGCTTTAGATGTCTGGTCACATATAAATTCTGCACCACATAGGGACCTAATGCATCCGGTGTCACCTCTTGATTTCCCAGCCCTGCCACTAAGATATGATCATAGTCTCCAAGCAGCTTTTTTAAATGCTTTGCCAGGGCATTGCTCATACTTTCATGATAACTTTCATCCAGACCAGAAAGATCATCCCCCTCAATGGTGATATAAAACCCCTCTGGTTTTCCAAGTATGTTAGCACCCGTTTTATTTTCCACCTGTATGATTGTCTCTTTTATATTTTTATGACGGTCAATTTTTGTTCGAATTGAAATTCCTTCTAAATAGGACTCTTCTTCTAGTTCTTCCTGCATTTCCACCGCGAGATCTGTCCTTGGTGCTAAAATTGTTTCTGCGTTCTTTTCCATGCATTCACATCCTTTTTTCTTACTATGACCAAAATAAAATAAAACATACCTGTTTTGGAAAGAGTTTTTCTCCCACCATGCCAAATTATTTTTGGAATCGTACAAATTTTTCAAAAAATATGAAAATATCTATTGACAAACCGGGGAACAGCCACTAGAATGTAAGAGTATGTTTACATTAGATTGTCCGTGTCCGATTTTAATGCAAAACAATGTATAACAACAGGTTATGTAATTATTAATATTTGGAGGTGTACAGATTGGCTAACATCAAATCTGCAAAGAAAAGAATCAAAGTAATTGAAACAAAAACTTTAAGAAATAAGATGATCAAAACAAAGATCAAAACTTACATTAAAAAATTAGAAGCTGCTATCGCTGCTGGTGACAAAGAGCTTGCAAACGAAAGATTAACTGCAACTATCTCTGAGATCAGCAAAGCTGCTTCCAAAGGTATTTTCCACAAAAATACTGCAGCAAGAAAAATATCTCGTTTGACAAAAGCTGTCAACAAGATTGCGTAATTAAAGTTTTAAAATAGCAAAAGCTGTTCAACCCTCTCTGAACAGCTTTTTTTATGTGCAAAAAGTTCCTCGAACTTCCCTATTTCTTTTCACTACACTGCATAATCAGGAGTTCTACAGCAAGACGGTCCCCTAATTGTCCTGTTTTCACCTTCTCTTCTGCATGGGCACACTTTTCTAAATTCTCTTTTAATTTTTCCTTCGTAAAATGCTGTGCCTGACTGGCATATTTTTCTGCAATATAAGGAGATAATCCGGCTGCCTGTCCCATTTCCTTAGATGTCTTTCTAAGTTCCTTCATATCTTTAATCTGCAGCATCAGTTGAAACTGTCTGGCAATGAGAAACAAAATCCGCATCGGCGGTTCCCGCAATGTTAAAAGATGATTATAAAGCTCCATCGCCTTTTTCTGTTCCTTTCTGGCAATTGCACTGATCATATCGAAAATCTGATTAGTTATTTCCACGGTCACAATGGTATCGATATCCTCTCGTTTTATTACATCCCTTTCCCCAGCATAATCCGCTAATTTATCCAGCTCATTTTTTAATTGATTCATATTTGTAGATGTAACAGCCAAAAGATAGGATAAATCTGATTTTAAAATCTTCTTTCCTCTTTTGGCAAGCAAAGCACCACACCAGTTCATCAAAGTCTTTTCATCCGGCGGTGTACATTCGCAGATATAGCCATTGGTTTTAATATACTTATATATTTTATTCCGCTTATCCACCTCCTGCTCCACCATTACAATGATAGTCGTCTCTGGAAGTTCTTTTAAGATTTTTAGGTAATCATCGGATGCTTTTTTTAAAAACCCGGTATCCTCAAGAAGAATCAGTCTTCGTTCCTGAAAGAAAGGCATCGTCTCTGCGATAGAGGCAATTTCCTTTGGATCTGTCTGTTTTCCCTCGAATTTTGTGAAATTAATCGTATCTTCCATATCTGTAATTGCCGGACAAAGCATCTTTTTTGTCTGATGGACAAGATAATCCTCCGAGCCATATAATAAATAAATGGGAGAAAAAATTCCCTTACTGATCTGTTCTTTGATGTGTTTCATTTTCTTTCCTCATTTTCCAAAACAATTGATGCGGATTTGTTTTCCGGTGCGAAGTTCCACCGCTCCTTCTTCATCCGTCCGAAAAATCATCGCAGATGTCTGATTCAGCCGCTTCAGGGTCTCCGGTGCCGGATGCCCATACCGGTTATTTTTTCCACAGGAGATGACCGCAATATCCGGCTGCATTTGCTTTAAGAACTCTTCTTTTGTGGCATTCACCGAGCCATGATGGGCTATCTTAACAATCCTTACTTTTTTATTTTTAAAAAGTGATAATCTTTCCAATACCTTGTCAAGCTCCTCTTCCCCCTCCTTTTCCACATCTCCTGTAAATAAAATCTCCTGATAAGGAAGAGAAAGAAGAAAAACAAGGCTGTTTTCGTTCGGGTCACTTCCCGGCACTATCTCCGGATGTAGACAAAAAAACGTACAAGTTTTTAATTTAAGCTTCCCTCCGCGTTTCATATAGTATACCTGTGTCTTATTTTTTCTGGCAAGAGCTTCTATCCGGAGCATTTTTTCATCTTTTTCATTCAGCGCAGGAAGAAGAATCCGTCCAATTGGATATCCGTCCTCTAAAAGCTCGAAAAGACCGGATATATGATCTTCATCTGTATGGCTTATGATCCAGTTATCTACATGATCGATTCCATAATAAGAAAGTGCCGGTTTTAAAATGTATTGTCCAACCATGCTTTTTGATGTACTTCCACCATCAATCAAACATATCTCATCCTTCTCACTATAAAATAAAATCCCATCTCCTTGTCCCACATCCAAAAAGACGACTTTTTCTCCTATATCCTTCGTAGCACCGGTCCAAATAAAAAGACAGGAACAAGTCAAAAACAAAATTCCTCTTTTCATCCATAGTCCTATCTTCTTCTGTCTGATTAAAATTAAACCACAGGCAAGAATACCATAATAAAAAAGTGCAAAGAGAATTCCTCGATGTCCAATCGTAAGATAGCTTCTGGGCACCTGTTCTGCCATTCGACACAAAAAATCATAGAAATGAATTCCCATACCACCGGTTAAAATGAGAATCCTCCCAACTGGAATTAGACAAGAAAAAGCACAAAGAGCACCCCCGACTGCCAAAAAAGGAACCAACGCACTCATAAGCGGAATGACAATCAAATTCAACAAAAGCCCGGCAAGAGAAATGCCATGAAAAAAAGTCAGGGAAGCAGGAATCGTAAAAATCAAAATCCCCGCACCGCCAAGAATTCCCCTGAAAATATTTTCTATCTTAAATCCTTTCCTTTTCTTATCTTCTTCTTTTTCCGGAAAAATCTCTTCTAACAAAGGAAGAAAAAATCCAATTGCTCCCATTGCCCCAAAAGATAACAAAAAGCCACTGTCAAAAAGCCTTCCCGGTATTTCACAAAGCAAAAGAAGTGCTGCCAATGATGCCGAGGATAATAAATCATAAGTTACCCCCAGATACTCACCCAGAAGATATACAAATAGCATAAGGGAGGCCCTAAGACAGGAACTACTCATCCCTGTCATCAGCGCATAAGCCCCAATACAGGGAAAGGCAAATACAGCACTGACACCGTAGCTGACGCCAATTTTCCGAAAAAAGCGATATGCAAAAGCACCCATCAATGTCATATGCAGTCCTGACACTGCTAGAATATGGCTGATTCCCGCCATCTTATATAAATCCTTCTGCTCCTGCAATAATCCGGTTTTCTCTCCAAGCACCATGGCCATCGCTGTACCACCTGTACTTTCTCCAAGAATTCTTTCATAGAAATAACAAATTCTTTCCCGAAATTTCCTGAGTGCATCGCCGATCAAAAAACCACCGTAACGCTCAGATAAAACTTCTGCATCATAACAACAGCCAAACACTCCTTTTGCCAGCCAATACGTCTTTGCATTAAATTCACCCGGATTTGTTGGCTCTTCTATCTCACTTATTGTTCCACGAAAGCGAATCCAATAGCCAATCCCATACTCTCTATCCTCCGGAACATAAACCAAAATCCTTCCGGCAAATTTTTCTCTCCCTATAGACAAATTCTTGAGCACAAGACTTGTTGCTGTGTTAGTCTTTTTCTTTTCTTCTATCTGACCCTCTATCTTATATGTCTTTCCATTGATTAGGGTCGTAAATCGATTCTGTCTATTTTGAAATCTGAGTTGACAGATTCCTCCAAAGCACATTCCAAGACTGAGCAAAACAATACAGATTCCCCATCGGCTTAGAAAACTGCTCTTAAAAAAATGGCTGCCCCTTTGCCCTTTGTATCCCAAAATTGAGATGACAAAGAAAACGAAAAACGCAGCCAGGGCTGCCGCACTCTTTACCCTCCAAAAAATCCATACCTCTCCAAGTACAAATCCTGTTAGGACCAGTAATAATGGGCGACGCTCCAATTTTTATCTTTCTCCTATTCTTCTTTTCTCTTTATCTCATATCCTATTCTTCTTCCATTCCAGTTGTTGACTCATTGAGTTCTTCCACATTCGTTTCTTCTAAATCCGGCTCACTGAGCGCAGATTCTTCCAAATCCAGATTGCGTTCAAAGGAAACATCAAAATCAAGGGATTCCCTCAATCTTGACACCTTCTCTCCATTGATTGTGAATTGTACTTTACTGACAGAAGAAAGTTCTGTCAAAGAGTTTACAACAGAGTAAACGGTAACTTCAGCAGACACTGACTCCATAGGATTTAAAAAATTTTCATTCAAGTCCACATAGCAGGTTCCGTTCTTCGTAACAGTCTTTATCACTTTGGTTCCTTCCGGAATTGCCTGATAACATCCGTTCTTATCGGAACCTGCAATCAATCGTTCGATAATTTCCTGTTCCATCGGAACATTATTCTCAACAGTTACTCTGGCATCCTCACCGACTAACCGGTCTCCACTTTCATTGGCATAATAAAGAGTAATAATATCCTCCTGAGTAACACCCCAATTTTCATTACTGTCATCAATGAAAGACTCGGCTGTCATCATTCCTACCGGCTGCTCATCCAATGTCATAAGAGGTGTTCCATTTTGTTTAAACTCAACAGAATGAATGCCATCTAACTGCACCAGACTTTTTACCACTCCTGCTCTTAAAAATATCTCATTGACGCTGGAAAGTTTACTATAGCTGGATGTAAAATCAATCACCAGATTTGTATCTTCTAAATTGACATCAGACCAGATGACACTCTGGGGAATCGTCACCTGACAGTCTTCATTTTGAGGAACTGTTTTTAATTGTTCCAGCACCTCCTCTGCCATTCTAAGTGTTTTTCCCGGTTTGGAAAAATTATAAGGCACCTGATAAAATGACATTCCATCTATAGAAACATAATAAAGAGTAATGTCTCCTGTTTCCTTTTCCTGTTTTGTATCCTCATCAGAAGAACTCCTTGCAAAAAAAACTGCCATAACCGCCGCCAGAATAAGAATCAGAGCTCCTATTAATACTTTCTTCATTCTCTCATCTTCCTTTCTTATTCTAAGACGTATAAGTGAGAGGAATTCTCATGGTAAATGTGGTTCCCTCACCCGGTGTACTATGGACTTTAATTGCCCCTTTATGAAGAAGGGCCACATCCCTGGTAATTGCCAAACCTAAACCAGTTCCGCCAGTCTCTCTCGACCTGGCTTTATCAACCCGGTAAAACCGCTCAAAAATCTGGTCCTGGTACTCTTCCGGAATTCCCACACCATTATCTTCCACCTTGACATAGAAAAATCTATGGTCTGCATTAAGATAAACATGAACCCAACCATGATCTTCATTGTACTTAATGCCATTTTCAATCAGATTGGTAATGGCGAGGGAAAGCTTTACAGAATCAATCTCTGCCACGACAGGACGAAATGGTTCAAATCCAATCTCAATCTCCCTCTTTTGTGCTAATGGTTTCAATCGCTTAATAATTCCTTCGATGAGCTCATTGATATTCACGGTTTCCACATTCATATTGGCAACCTTCTTATCCATCTTAACAAGGGCAAGAAGATCTGTGATAATCTCATTCTCACGGTCAATTTCTTCCACTATATCACTCATAAATTCCCGATATAGGGAGGCATCTGCATCCGGCTGGGTAAGAAGAGACTCCGCAAGTACTTTAATGGAAGTAATCGGTGTCTTTAATTCATGGGATACGTTCGATACGAATTCCTGTCTGGAATCCTCTAGAATCTGCATCTTCCCAAGAATCTCGTTAAATCTCCCTGCAATCTCCCGTACTTCTGTGTATCCAATCTCCTTAATCTGTTCGTCTGTATGACCTTCAGCCACATATTGCACACTTTGTCTCAATACTTTGAATTTTCTTGTCATCAAGATGGAAATCCCTATACTGAGTGCAAACATCACCGTAATCATCAGTATCGTAAGACGATCTTTTTGATCTTCCATATAGCTGCACATATCATACACATCCTGGCAGGAAGCGATAATACAAATCATCCCTGTTATACTCTCACCAGAACTGTCCTTAACCG
>JAUNBT010000044.1:7848-17702 GCA_030526985.1 Lachnospiraceae bacterium
ATATAACACTTCCAAATACTGGTCATTAATTGTACGAGGTGCCACCTCTTCCCCGGACATAATCCGAATGACCTCTTCTGTCATCAGGTAACGGTTATCCTCAATCTCAAAAGTATCTTTTACAATTCTATAATTCTGATCTACAACCATAATCCGGCCTTCCATCAGACTGGCAAACTGTTCTACCTCTGTCGCAAGAGACTCATTGGTACTACCAAACTGAAACCCGGAAGCCGCAATCCTGTCAGCGACCATATCACTTTTACTCTCAATCGCGCTGACTTTCTGTTCCCAAAGTCTGTTTTCGTAGGAGACAAGTAAAACCTGTCCCAGACTCAGAATAATAATAACAGAAAAAACAAATAAAATCAGAAAAACCGCAAAACGCATACTGCCAAATGCGTTTCGCAGATTCTGTCTAACCTTGGAAATAATATCCTACACCCCATTTCGTATGTATATACTTAGGATCGCCAGGATTTGGTTCTATTTTTTCCCGGAGACGTCTGATGTGTACATCTACTGTACGCTCATCTCCCGGATAGTCGCTGCCCCATACCAGATTCAATAAATCCTTGCGGCTGTATACTTTATTCGGTGTATGAATCAAAAGCTCCAGCAAATCAAATTCCTTAGCAGTTAAATTCACTTCTTTGCCGGATACATAGACTCTTCTGCTCTCACAATCCACACTAAGATCACCGAACTCAATCTTTGTAACTTTCGCTTCCTTGCTTTCTTTCTTGGCACTTCTGCGCATGATTGCCTTCATTCTGGCTTTTACTTCAAGAATGTTGAATGGCTTGGTTATATAATCATCTGCACCATAGTCAAGTCCTAAGATTTTATCCATGTCATCTCCCTTCGCCGTAACCATAATAATCGGCATACTGGAAAACTCCCGGATTTCCTGGCAGACTTCATATCCTGTCAGTTTTGGAAGCATGACATCTAAAAATACCATATCATATTCTGTCTCTTTGGCCTTTGCCAATGCTTCTTCACCATCATAAGCACAATCCACTTCGATATCATCCTGCTCCAGACTGAATTTCAGACCTTTTACGATTAATTTCTCATCGTCAACAACTAGCACTCTTTTACCCATGATTCCACCTCGTTTAGACCTTGATCAGGTCCTTAATTTTATTATAAATGCCTTCCTTTATTCCTTCCACCTCCAGAAGATCTTCTATTGTAGCAAAGTTTCCCTTCTGTTCCCGAAGTTTCAGTATGGCTTCGGCCCTTTTCTCCCCGATTCCGGGAAGGGTCATTAACTCCTCTAGAGTTGCCGCATTCAGGTCCAGTCTGCTGTCGCTATTCCCATCTGAGACGGCTTCCTCTCCCTCTCCTTTTTCCTTTGCATCTTTTGACAACACTTTGATTCTGCTCTCATCTTTTAAAATCTCTGCCAGATTCAGGCTTTCCTCGTCCGCTTTTTTGGTAAAACCGCCGGCCGCATTCACCGCATCCATAACCCTGCTTCCAGGCAGGAAACTGTATACTCCCGGATTTTTCACCTCACCACAGACATGCACCCAGATTTTTGTCTCGGCCACTTCTGCTTTTGAACTGCTCTCTGCCTGATTCTCGTTGGCAGACATCTCAGACTGGCTCGATGAATCAATAATCTCACCCCGCGGTGAAAAGCTGCAGCCTGTTGCTGCTATTGTAATGATAAACAAAAGAAAAAGAAGAATTCCTCTTCCTTTTTTGTATTTTAGTGCCATATATATTCTCCTTTGATGGCACTATCCCAATTATTTGTGAAGATACCTCTATTCTACCCAATATTAAATTCAATTACAAGAGGTTTTTTTTCTAAGTTCTTACGATTTTATGACTTTCTTTTAGAATTATGTTTCCCACTGAAATAAAATGATACCACCTGCTGCCAAAATTGTTCCAAAAAGTTTACGCCAAAGAAACGGACTCCTCTCCACACCAAAAATTCCAAACAACTCAATCAGATATGCCGCAAGAATTTGCGAGACCACAATAAAAAGTGCCGCTTTCGCCGGACCTAATCCTGCCATGGAACAGATGACTGTAAAGGTAATAAAAGATCCAATTACGCCGCCAAACAGCATATATCTTTTTTCCACTAAAAACAGTTCTAAAAACCCATGTTTTGTCCGTTCCGATACAAACCAAATCAAAAGACAGACTAAAAACCCGGTAAATTGGACAAATGTATTCGTCACCCATTGCCCACTCTCTTTCGATACTTCCGTATTAAAAACTCCCTGAATACTCATTAATGTTCCCGAAATCAAAGCCAGAATCATTCCCATAAAAATCCCTCCATACTGTTTTCCTCAATAGTATGGAGGGATTTTGAAAAAAATATTCTAATATGATAGAAATTATGTTACAGAATAACTGCTGTTTCTAGTGATTTTCGATTGCATTTTTCAGAATGGAAATCATTTCATCTACATGTTCTTTCTCGATAACGAGAGGCGGAACAAACCGGATAATGTTCGCACCGGCAGAAATAATGACAAGTCCCATGGAAAGAGCCTTATTAATAATCGGACCTACCGGACAGTCAAATTCCAATCCCTGCATAAGACCGATTCCCCTGTTTTCTTTGATACAATCATATTCTGAGACCAATTTTTTTAGTTCTTCTTTTAGATAAGCGCCTACTTCATTTACATGCTCTACAATATGAAGTTCCTCGTAAAGGTCAAATACCTTGGAAACTGCTGCTGTGGCAAATGGATTTCCACCGTAAGTAGTTCCATGATCTCCCGGTACCAGAGCATGGCTGGTTCTCTCATTTGCAACAAATGCTCCCACGGGAACACCACAGCCAAGCGCCTTGGCCAGAGCCAGTACATCCGGTTTTACACCGTAAAGCTCATGGGCATACAAAGATCCACATCGTCCCATGCCACACTGAACTTCATCAAAAATCAGCACCAGATCTTTCTCATCACAGATTTTTCGAAGTCCTTCTAAAAACTCTTTCTTTGCCGGATAGATTCCACCCTCTCCCTGCACAACCTCGCAGATAATACCACAGGTTTTCTCATTCACTTTGGAAAGAACATCCTCTAAATCATTGAACTGGGCAAACACAGCACGGCAGCCTTCTGGGACAAATCCCTTTTGATATTTTTCATTCCCTGTGACAGCTAAAGCACCCTGACTTCTTCCATGAAAAGAGTGATACATTGCAATAAATTCGTAATCTTCCCGTTCTTCTTTCAGATATGCATATTTTCTTGCAACTTTTAAAGCACCCTCGATTGCCTCTGTTCCGCTGTTAGTGAAAAAGACCTTATCCATACCTGTTGTTTTTACAATTTTCGTTGCGGCCTCGATTGCCGGAATGTTGTAATACAAATTCGAAGTATGTATAATCTTGTCAATCTGATCTTTTAATGCCTGATTGTAAGCTTCATTACCATAACCCAATGCGAACACGGCAATTCCAGCTGCAAAATCCAGATATTTCTTTCCTTCTGTATCGTATAAATAAACTCCCTTTCCCTTCTCAAATACAACAGGAAAACGGTTGTATGTTTTCATAATGACCTGTTCGGCCTGTTTCATATAATCCATCGTCTCTTATCCTCCAGTCTATTAAAATAGTGGGTCTTTTAAAATAGCAGTACCAATTCCTTTCTGGGTAAAGAACTCAAGAAGCAGACAATGTTCCATCCGGCCATCCAGAATATGGACCCGGGAAACGCCTTCTTCGATTGCTTCAATACAGTTTGTAAGCTTAGGAAGCATACCTCCTCCTACCACACCTTTGGCAATAAATTCCTTCGCCTGTTCTAAATCCATCTCCGAAATCAGTGTACTCTTATCCATAGGATCTACAAATACACCTTCAATATCTGTTAAGAATACAAGCTTCTCCGCTTTAATACAGGTTGCAATTCCACATGCTGCATCATCTGCATTGATATTATAGGTCTCGCAGTCATCATCTAAACCAATCGGAGCAATAACCGGAATAAAATCTGCCTCCATCAGACTATCTAAAAGTTTCGAATTCACCGATGTAATCTTTCCAACATATCCAATATCCTTGCCATTGGCTAATTTCTTTTCCACCTTCAGCATACTTGAATCCTTACCACACAGTCCAACTGCAGGAAGGCCTAATTTTTCCATCATGCCGACCAGTCCTTTATTCACTTTATAAAGAACCATCTCAGCAATCTCCATTGTCTCTTTATCCGTAACACGCAGTCCATTCACAAATTGAGGTTCCTTGCCGCTTAAACGGACCCATTTATTGATTTCTTTTCCGCCTCCATGGACGATAATTGGTTTCATACCGATTAATTTTAACATTGCCACGTCACGAATTACATTATATTTTAACTTCTCATCAAGCATTGCGCTTCCGCCGTATTTTACAACAATGGTTGTTCCACGAAAACGCTGGATATAAGGAAATGCCTCTAACAGAGTATTCGCCTTTATCATGACCTCTTCCATATCCACGAGTTTTAACTGCTTTTCACTATCCATCTTCTTTGTTCCGCCTTTCTATTTCTTTCTCATTCATTAAGAACGATAATCTGCATTAATACTTACGTATTCGTAGGTCAAATCACAGCCCCAGGCTGTTGCCTCATAGGTACCCATATGTACATTCACATAAGCTCTGACTGGATTTTGGGATAAAATCTCCGTTGCCAGTTCTTCGCTATAGTCTGTCGCAAGACCCTCTTTCACAAGATCAATTCTTCCTGCTTCACTCTCTAACGTAATATCTACCGCCTCTGGATCAAAAGTTACGCCGGAATAACCCATGGCACAAATAATCCGTCCCCAGTTCGCATCTTTTCCGAATACCGCGGCTTTTGTAAGAGAGGATGTGACAACCGCCTTACTCAGAATCTTCGCATCCTGTTTCGTCGCTGCGCCTAAGGCTGTTACTTCGAATAGACGGGTACAGCCTTCTCCATCTCCTGCAATCATCTTCGCCAATGCCTCACAGATATAAAAGAGTCCAGACTTGAAAAGGAAATAGGCTTCTTTTTCCTCCTCAATACATGGATTTTTGGCCAATCCATTTGCAAGAACCAACACAGTATCATTTGTAGAAGTATCACCATCTACTGACACCATATTAAAAGTATCCTCCACAACATCTGACAGTGCTTTTTGCAGCAATTCTTTTGAGATCGCTGCATCTGTTGTAATAAAACCTAACATGGTACCCATGTTCGGATGAATCATGCCGGAGCCTTTGCACATTGCCCCAATCACAACCTCTTTGCCATCTATCTTTATTTTTACAGCCACCTGCTTTTTGTGAGTATCTGTTGTAAGGATTGCCTCGGCAGCATCGAAAGCTCCCTTTTTATCCTTTGTCAACTCTTCTTTTAACATGCCACAGCCTTTTAAGATTACATCTACCGGAAGCTGTTGGCCAATGACTCCTGTAGAGCAGACTAACACTTCTTCTTTTTTAATAGAAAGAACTCTGGAAACTTCCGCCATCGTTGCCTTCACATTCTCAATTCCCGCGGCACCGGTGCAAGCGTTGGCATTTCCGCTGTTTATCACAATCGCTCTTGCTGTCTCATAGTCTGCTACTGTCTTTTGATCTACTAAAACAGGAGCTGCTTTTACTACATTCCTTGTAAAGGTACCTGCACTGACTGCCGGAACTTCACTAACAATCATTGCCATATCTTTATTTTCTTTTCCCGGTTTTACCCCGGCACGAAGTCCTGCCGCCATAAAACCTTTTGCAGCAGTAACACCGCCTTCTATTTCCTGCATATTCATCTTTTTTCCACCTTTCTTTTACGGGAACATCGGAGCCTGACGAATTCCCTCTTGTTCTTCAAAGCCAAACATCAGATTCATATTCTGTACTGCCTGTCCGGCTGCACCTTTTACTAAATTATCCATTGCACCCATCATAATCAGACGATTGGTTCTCTTATCCAGTTTCACATTCACATCCACATAATTACTGCCTTCCACCCATCGGGTCTCCGGGCAGTCACCCTGCTCTAAAACACGGACAAAATATTCCTTATCATAATACTTCTTATAAATATCCCGAATCTCCTCTTCCGTCACATCTTTTTTCAAGTCTGCATAAGCTGTAACTAAGATTCCCCTGTTCATCGGTATCAAATGTGGCGTAAAATTAAGAAGAACCGGTTCACCTGCTGCATAGGAAAGCTGCTCTTCAATCTCCGGTGTATGTCTGTGGGAAGCCACTCCGTATGCTTTAATATTCTCATTTACTTCACAGTAAAGATTGGCAACTTTTGCTCCTCTTCCCGCTCCGGAAGTACCGGATTTTGCATCGATAATCAATGTCTTTGTATCAATCCATCCTTCCTTTGCCATGGGATAAATCGAAAGAATAGAACAGGTCGGATAGCATCCTGGGTTGGCTAAAAGTCTTGCCTTCTTAATCTGCTCTCTGTTAATCTCACAAAGTCCGTAAACTGCTTCTTCTATATACTGGGGACTCTTGTGCTCTATCCCATACCATTGTTCATAAATATTCACATCTTTGATTCTAAAATCTGCACTTAAATCAATAATCTTTGTATCGGATAAAATAGAATCGTTTACTAAAGAAGCACAAAGCCCCTGTGGTGTGGCTGTAAATATCACATCTGCTTTCTTTGAAAGCTCCTCCATATTATCATCTAAGCATTTTGCATCTACCAGTTCAAACATGTTTCTATAAATAGATGCGTATTTCTGATCAATATAACTTCTAGAACCGTACCATACGATTTCTACTTCTTTATGTCCTGTAAGGAGTCTTACCAGCTCTGCGCCAGCATAGCCTGTAGAGCCTATAATACCTGCTTTTATCATCCTTCATCTCTCCATTTTCTATCTGTATTCTTATGCATATCCTATGCAATGTTCATAATTATACAACCCATTTGTATTTTATGCAAGACCTAATTCCGGTTTTTTCTTCCTTTTTTCATTAAAAAGAATAAAAAAATTTAAATTTTTTTCAAAAAAGGGGTTGCATAATATTCATAAATGACGTATATTTATTATTGCAACAAATCAAGAAAAAGTCTTTGGACTTTTGGACGGTCTTAATTTTCAGGGATTGTCCCAATATAGATACTTAAGGAGGACCTAGTAATGAAAGAAAAAGTAATCTTAGCTTATTCCGGCGGTCTTGATACCACTGCCATCATCCCTTGGTTAAAGGAGAATTACGACTATGAAGTCGTTTGTGTGTGCATCGACGTTGGACAGGAAAGCGAACTGGACGGTTTAGATGAAAGAGCAAAATTATCCGGTGCAGAAAAATTATATATCCTTGACGTTGTAGATGAATACGTAGACGAATACATCATGCCATGTGTACAGGCAGGTGCCGTTTATGAGAATAAATATCTTCTCGGTACTGCTCACGCAAGACCATTAATTGCAAAAAAATTAGTAGAAATTGCAAGAAAAGAAGGTGCTGTAGCAATCTGTCACGGTGCTACCGGTAAAGGAAATGATCAGGTTCGTTTCGAGCTTGGAATTAAAGCATTAGCACCAGATATTAAAGTAATCGCACCTTGGAGATGTAACGAGACATGGAATATGCAGTCCCGTCAGGATGAGATTGACTACTGTAAAGCACATGGAATCGACCTTCCTTTCTCCGCTGATAACAGCTACAGCCGTGACCGTAACTTATGGCACATCAGCCATGAAGGTCTGGAATTAGAAGATCCTTCCCAGGAACCAAATTATGAACATCTTCTTGTTCTCGGTGTAACACCAGAGGAAGCTCCAGATGAGGGAGAATATCTTTCCATCACTTTCGAAAAGGGTGCTCCTGTCGCTTTAAACGGCGAGAAGATGAAAGCTTCTGACATTGTTCGCCAGTTAAATAAAATGGGTGCTAAACATGGTGTCGGTATCGTTGATATTGTGGAAAACCGTGTTGTTGGTATGAAATCCCGTGGCGTATATGAAACTCCTGGCGGAACTATCCTGATGGAAGCACATACCCAGTTAGAAGAGTTAATTCTCGACCGTGATACTTTATCCGCAAAGAAAGAACTCTCCAACAAATTTGCAAATCTTTTATATGAAGGAAAATGGTTCACTCCTCTTCGCGAAGCATTACAGGCTTTTGTTGAAAAGACACAGGAAAGAGTAACTGGTGAAGTAAAATTAAAACTTTACAAAGGTAATATCATTAAAGCTGGAACAACTTCTCCATATTCCATGTACAGTGAGAGTCTTGCAAGCTTCACAACCGGTGAATTATATGATCATCACGATGCAGAAGGCTTTATTAACCTGTTTGGCCTTCCATTACGGGTTCGTGCTATGCTGGATGCTGAGCGTGAGAAAAACGAAAAATAATCCTTCTTTGCTCTTTTAATTTTTATATGTTAGGATAAAAAACTGCCGTAAATATTCCTTTTTATGGCAGTTTTTTTATTTCCCTTTTCGCATGAAGCTGCTCCTTTTCGGTTATACTAGTTTTGTACTCATTGCGGCCCGCCGCATCAAAGTTAGAAAAGGGGATTGATTCCATGAAAATCATTGAAAAGATTTTAACGCCTTTATTCCTCCTCAGTTTCGGGGGCATGGCTTATTATATGATTGAAATCGTATTTCGAGGAGAGTCTCATTATAGCATGATGCTCTGCGGAGGACTGGCTTTTTTAAGCGTCAGTCTCTTTCATCGTCATTTTGAAAACCGTATGATGCTTCTTAGCCAGATGATTCTTTCCTCCCTTATTATCACAGGCTGGGAACTTCTCTTTGGACTTTATTTCAATATCCATCTTGATCAGGATGTTTGGGATTATTCCAATCAGCTGATCCAATATCGTGGACAGATTAGTCTGACCTTCTCTGTTCTCTGGTTTTTTCTTTCATTTCCCATTTTTTACATTGAAAAATGGATTCGAACCCATCTTTTTAGTCAATAAACCTTGTAAACTGACCGTCTTTCATGTAAAATATCTTTTATATTACGAAAGAAATGAGGAAAATAACATGGCACAATTATGGGGAGGTCGTTTCACAAAGGAAACTGACCAGTTAGTTTATAACTTTAATGCATCAATCGGATTTGACCAGAAATTTTATAAAGAAGATATGGAAGGCTCCATGGCTCATGTTAAGATGCTGGCCAAATGTAAGATTTTAACGGAAGAAGAAAGAGATCAGATTCTTTCCGGTCTTAAGAGCATTTTAGACGATGTAGAATCAGGAAAGCTTGCTATCACGGAAGAATATGAAGATATCCACAGTTTTGTAGAAGCCAATCTGATTGACCGAATTGGTGATGCCGGCAAAAAGCTTCACACAGGCAGAAGCCGCAACGATCAGGTAGCACTTGATATGAAGCTTTACATAAGAAGTGAAATTATCGCATTAGAAGAGCTTGTAAAATCATTGATGGAAGTACTCCATCGTATTATGAAAGAAAATATTCATACTTATATGCCCGGTTTTACCCATCTTCAAAAGGCACAGCCGGTTACTCTAGCACACCATACCGGCGCTTATATGGAGATGTTTAAAAGAGATTTCGGCCGTCTCCACGATATTTTTGAACGAATGAATTATTGTCCATTAGGAGCCGGTGCATTAGCAGGCACAACCTACCCTCTCGATCGGGAGATGACTGCCTCTTTACTCGGTTTTTACGGTCCGACATTAAACAGTATGGATTCTGTTTCAGACAGAGATTATCTGATTGAGCTTCTCTCTGCTTTATCGACAATCATGATGCATTTAAGCCGCTTCTGCGAAGAAATCATTTTATGGAATTCCAATGAGTACCAATTTGTCGAGATTGATGACGGATACAGCACAGGAAGCTCTATTATGCCACAGAAGAAAAATCCAGATATCGCAGAACTTGT
>JAUNBT010000045.1 GCA_030526985.1 Lachnospiraceae bacterium
AAAAAATTTAGCAAGGACTTTAATTGAATGCGTTCTCATCACACCAAATGTATCTACATCTAATATAAATTCATCAACAATATGTTTTAAATACCGCTCGCAGATATTCTGTGAAATATAACAAATTGCATTGTATACTAATCCTTGATTTACAATTTTCTCTAAAAATAAATAATCATTTTCTGCCATCCCAAAATAATTTATTTCTTTTTCCATAACAATTTTGCGTCCTTTCTAAAATTCTCTGCGAATTGCCTTCCCACAATTTTATTTCTTACTATTTTTAAGTCTACTTCCGGCAACTCAATATCATCTTGCATAACATCCGCCTTCAATTGCCGTATCCATGCATTTGAAACATTTGAATTGACTTTTATTAACAAATCCACGTCAGAATTATACTTATACGTTCCTCTGGCATAAGAACCATATAAATAAATTGCCTCTATATTCTCTTTATAATCTGCCAAAGCATACAACACTTTTTCCAAAGCTATTTTTTGTCTATTCATAAAATCACCCCTAATAAAAATGCTACTCTCTTTTCATAATTATATACCAATCTCTTTCACAAATCAATGAATGATACACGCGGGTTTCCCCTATTTCAAACAGTCCTGTTCCATCTAAAAAAGAAAAGACATCCTGATCCAATCAAGGTCCAGAATGTCTTCCTTTATTACTAATTCGTTATTTCTGTTTTCTAATTCTATATTTCTCTTATTCGTCTACTTCTTCTGCACATATTTCAGACAGTCAAGTGTTACGGCTACAAGGATAATGATACCCTCGAATACAAACTGTAAGTTTGTATCAATACCAAGAATTGTAAGAGAATATGTAAGTGCGGTAAAGATTAACACACCGACTACAACGCCGGAAATCTTACCAATACCACCGGTAAAAGATACGCCACCTACTACACAGGCTGCAATTGCATCCATCTCCCAGCCCTGTCCATATGCTGCAGAACCGGATCCAACCATTCTTGCACATTCCAGCCAGGAACCGAAACCATATAAAACGCCTGCCATCATAAATGCTCCAACAGTTACCCAGAATACAGAGATACCAGATACAGCTGCTGCTTCCGGATTTCCACCGACTGCGTATAAGTTTTTACCAAAAGTAGTTTTGTTCCAGATAAACCATACAATCGCAACTGCTGCCACTGCCCAAAGGATAATAGTTGGGAAACCATTAATCTTAGGAATAATCATGCTTGGAATTGCCGGTTCAATTGCACCGAAGGATACACCTTTCGTTGCATAAGTAACAAGACCGAAAATTACCAACATATTGGCCATTGTTGAGATAAACGGATGCATCTTAAATTTGGCAGTAAAGAAACCTGCAATTGACGTAAAAAATGTACATAAAACAATACATACTACCAATGCAAGGATGACTCTTCCACCCAAAGACATACCGGTAAAGTCAAAAATATGTCCAAATACAGCACCCGTGTTGATTCCCTGATGCATAATAATGGTTGCCGATGTCATACCCATACCTACCATACGACCAATGGAAAGGTCTGTACCAGTCAGGAGGATCAATGCTGCTACACCAAGGGCAAGGAACATTCTAGGGGATGCCTGCTGTAAAATATTTAACACATTGTTATAAGTCAATAGTGGTGAGTGTTTTACCATTGGTGTAATGATACAAAGAGCAATAAACACCAGCACAATTGCAATATACAGACCATTTTTTAATAAGAAAGATCTGCGGTTAAAAGTATATTTGTAGTTCTCCCATTTTTGTGCTCGTGTTTCCATAAAGGTAAATTTGGACATCCTGAGCATATCAATCAAATGATATTCATGGGCATATGCAAGATGCTTTCTGTCTTTGATCTGCTGGTAATCTTTATCCAGCTGCATCTTTGCATCGAACAGAAGATTCTTATGTACATACTTTTCATCTTTGATTTCCTGATGATCTGTAAGTTTTGCCAGGTTCTCCTGATGATTCTTATTCAGCTCAGCGACTCTTTTATCGTAATTTTCTTTCGCCAGCACCTTTTCAACTTTACAGCTTTCACACACCGGCTGATAATACTCTTTGTCAAAATGAGCTTTCAGATAAGTTTCCGCATCGGCAATCAACTTATCAATCTGATCCTTATTCTTTGCCTCGACAGCTTTTGCCTGCTCCATATCCTTCTGATAGGTAGCAATTTTTGTTTCCTTTTCTTCTTTTGAAAGGGATTTGTCTCTTTTGGCACTGTCAATTGCACTTTGAAAAGCAATCACTTTATCGACACCATCTGCTCTTAAGGCATCGATTTTTTCCTGTATCTGTCCAACATAATCGTCTATTGGCTGACGGAGTTTTTCTTCCTGTTCAGCCGTAAGCACTTTATTATTTCCATTATCCATTTCTATCCATCTCCATTGTTATAGATATTTCGCACTGAGCTTTAACAGTTCTTCCTGATCAGTCTCGTTCGTGTTTACAATTCCTGAAAGGCGTCCATTAGACATAACACCGATACGATTGGTAATTCCTAAAATCTCCGGCATCTCCGAAGAAACAACAATGATGGTCTTACCCTGCTTTGCCATCCTTATAATCAACTCATAGATCTCATATTTCGCACCAACATCGATACCTCTGGTCGGTTCATCCATCATAAAAATCTGTGGTTCCCGTTCTAACCATTTTCCGAAGATAACCTTCTGCTGATTTCCACCGGACAGACTGGCTATCATGTCTTCCGGACCTAAGCATTTTGTATGCATGACTTTAATCTCTTTTGCTGTCGCATTGGTCATCTTAGAATCTGAAAGTGCTATCCCAGCTCTATATTGAGGCAGATTGGCAATCGTTGTATTAAATGTCAAATCTCCTTTTACAAAGAGACCGTTCGCTTTACGCTCTTCCGTAATCATTGCGAAGCCATGATCCATAGCTTCCTTCGCATTTGAAAAATTCATCAGACGTTTATTTAGATAAACACGTCCGGCGGCTCTTGTACGTACTCCAAAAATTGTCTCTAAAAGCTCCGTTCTACCTGCTCCGACCAGACCATACAGTCCGAATATCTCTCCTTCTCTTACGTCAAATGAAATATCCTGCAGATGAGGTTCAAACTTGGTAGATAAATGCTGAACAGAAAGAATCACGTCTTTCGGTGTATTATCTACCGGCGGAAAACGATTTTCCAAAGAACGTCCAACCATGACGGAAATCAATTCGTTCATGTTGGTATCTTCAATATCCTTTGTCATAACCAGATTACCATCCCTAAGCACTGACACTTCATCACAGATTTCAAAAATCTCATCCATTTTGTGAGAAATATAAATTAAAGCGATTCCCTGTTTCTTTAACATTCTCATCATCTCAAAAAGTTTGTCAACCTCCTGAACGGTCAATGAGGATGTCGGTTCATCCAGAACAATCACTTTAGAATTATAGGAAATTGCTTTCGCGATCTCACACATCTGTCTCTGAGACACTGACATATTGCGCATTGGCTGGGTAATATCTACTGTCATACCCAGTTTTCTGAAAAGGTCAGCGGTCTCTTTTTTCATTCTTCCTTCGTCAATCACTCCCAACATATTCGTTGGATACCGACCAAGGAACAAATTATCAATTACATTTCTTTCCAGGCACTGATTCAGTTCCTGATGTACCATCGCAATTCCATTCTCAATGGCATCTTTTGGTCCAGAAAATGCTACTTCCTTTCCGTCAAGGAAGATATTACCTTCGTCTTTCTGATAAGTACCAAAAAGACATTTCATCATCGTCGACTTACCGGCACCGTTTTCTCCCATAAGTCCCATAACAGTTCCTCTTTTGACATTCAGATTAATGTGATCAAGAACTCTGTTTCTTCCAAAGGACTTACTCATACCGCGTATCGATAAGACAACATCGTCTCTCTTATCGTCCATCGCTTCACTTCCCATATTTGTATTTTAAAAAAGGTAACTGTACCTTACTTGCTTTGGAACAGTTATAAAAAATGTTGGGGGGGATTACCCCTCCCCAACAATCAGTTTTTGATTCAACTAAAATTACTGGCTAAGAATAGATGTATAAGATGCAGCATTGTCTGTCTTAACCATGTTGATAGCGAATGCATCGTACTGTCCTGGGTTTCCAAGACGGTTTGTAATATTAGATTCTGTCTGTCCATCACCACCGATGTAATCAACTTCTAAGTTCAGAAGATCATCATAGTTCTCAAGAAGAGGCTGATAAGTGGAGCTTAAGAAGTTATCGGAAGCATTGTAGATGTCAAGCCATACAGATTTCTTTGCATGGGAAGACTCGTCAAGCTGATTGGAAACAGGTGCGTAAACAACGGTGGAATCCGTGAAATCCTGATAGTTATCAGCGGTAACTGCTACGTTTAATGCATAGTAAGAACGTTCTTCTTCTTTGTATACATATACATCATCTGTAAGTACGTTTCCTGCTTCATCTGCTGTTCCGATACCAGTATCAATATCAACGCCGTCTAATGCGTTACGAAGAACACGAAGTGTTAAGTATGCCTGAACATCTGCATGCTGGCTGATTGTTCCACCGTAGCCTTCTGCAATTGCTGCTACAGCATCACTGTTTGCATCGTATCCAAATGTAGGAACTTTGTTGTCTTTTGACCATGCGTTAAACATAGACATTCCCATACCATCATTATTGGAAACAACAACATCAATCTCATCACCGAAAGAAGAAGACCATGTTCCAATTGCATTACCTGCAGTAGCTGCATCCCATGTAGCTCCTGCGGAGTTCTTCATTTCCTGAGAAGCAAGTTCTCTTACTACATATGTCTTGCCGTTCACTTCAAGAGATCCGTCTTTTACAGCTTTAGCGGAACCATCTGTGTTTGTTCCAACTGGTTCACTGTTAATTGCACCGTCTGTCTCAACTCCTGTATCAAGAGCAGAGCGGACACCTCTTGTACGTGCAATAGAATCGTTATGTCCAATATCACCGATTGCAAGAACATAACCGATTGTTCCGTCACCATTGCGGTCGATGGTGTCGATATTTGCCTCGATGTAATCCTTAACCATTGTTCCCTGAAGTTCAGCACCCTGATTTGCATCGAATCCTACATAATATGTATCATCGTTGAAGCTTAATGCTGACATATCAAGCTCACCAGTGGAGCTGTTAGATGGCTGACGGTTAAACCATACAAGCGGCTTGTCTGCATTTGCAACTTCTGCGGATGTGGATGTGGATCCTGATTCATCTGATGAAGCGGTATCAGAAGAGCCACAGCCTGCTGCCATGCATCCGACCATTGCCAGAGACATCATTACTGCTAAAAACTTTCTTTTCATTACTATATCCTCCTTAATATTTGATAATATTAAGTATAGCATTGTAAATCGGAAAAAACCATATGATATTTTATGATTTATGTTCAATTTTTTACTTTTTTTCTTTTGTATTTTATTTATTTTGTACTTATCCGACAATAGTTACTGAAAGGTAAATAGAATCCTTTGTGCAGATTCGGTAAACATATTTTCTCTGGTAATCAGCGTCGTAGCAGTATCTACAACTGGCTCAGAAACCGTTTCTCCTGCCAGCAGTTTTGAGACGGCTTCAATTCCAAGATAGCCCATAGCATAAGGATTTTGTACAATCAGAGCGTCTACCTCTCCCGTCTCTAACATCCCGACTGACACCACGTTACTGTCAAACGCCACTACTCTCGTTTCATTTGCCAGCTCAAGATCCTGGATTGCATAACCGACGCCAAGGCTGGTCCACTCGTTAAAGGTTGCAATACAGTTAATCTCCGGGTGACGTTTTAGCAAATCCATCGTGGCATCTTTTGTAGTTGAAATCACATTGATAGTCTCTACAATATTCACTCTCGGATCTGCTTGTGCCACATCCTTAAATCCCTTTTCCCTCTGCTGCCCATTTTCAGAATTTTTATCGAAATTGACAATTCCTATATTCAGTTCATTTTTTGATGTATCAAGCATGGCTTCCCCTGCCATCTGTCCTGCCACGTAATTATCTGTGCTGATCCGGCATGAAACATTGGCACTATTCACATCACTGTCGATTACAACAATCTTGACACCCTGTTCAGCGGCTTTGTCAATGCTTTGTGCATTGGCTTCATAGTCTACTGCTGAAAAAACAATTGCTTTTGCTCCTTCTTTGACAGCTTCTTCAATCATTTTATTCTGCGTCTCATAGTCTTCTTCATTATCCGGTCCTTCAAAGATTAAATTCATATTGTATTCCGTACATGCTGCATTGGCTCCTGCTTCCACCGACTTCCAAAATGCCGAACTGGTCGATTTGGTAATCATGGCAACGGTCTGTTTTGTCTGGCTCCTTTGATTTTCGCTCCCATCTGAAATATTCGCACACCCACATAAAAGAATCATGAGTACAAAGCTCAGAAAAAAGAGCTGTCTTAATTTTTTATGCTCTGCCTTCATATAATTCCTCCGTAATTTTGGGCATCACAATGGTGACGCAGGTTCCTTCATCTAATTCGCTTTCTATCGTCAGTCCATATTCTTCCCCAAAATAAATCTGAATCCTGTCATTCACATTTTTTATCCCAATGCCGAATTTTCCACTCACATCATGACTTAAGATTTCCTCGCATTGTTCTTTCGTCATTCCAATTCCATTATCTTCTACTTTAAATACGATATTTTCCCCATCCTCTTTTATACTCACTCTGATCTCGCCTTCGTCCACCATCCGGTCAATCCCATGATAGATTGCATTCTCGATGATTGGCTGCAGTGTGATTTTATTGCACAAATAAGGATAACAGGATTCTTCTACATCAAATTCATACGTAAATTGATTTTTATAGCGGTAATTTTGAATCTGCAAATAGCTTTTTGCATGTTGAAGTTCTTTTTCAATCGGAATCAATTCATGTCCCTTACTGATACTAATCCGAAACAGCCTTGCAAGGGCATTGACCATCTCTTCCGCATCATCATTTCTTCCTTCCTCACACATCCAGGCAATAGAATCTAACGTATTATATAGAAAATGAGGATTAATCTGTGCCTGCAGAGCACTCAGTTCTGTCTTTCTAAGGCTGATTTCTTCCTGACGGATTTGTTCCATCAACCGCTGGATTCTAGATGCCATCTGGGTAAAGGACTCAGATAAAGACACAATTTCCCTGGTTCCATCCATATCCTGAAAAGCTGTAATCTTCGCATCGCCCTCAAATTCCTCCATTGCACTTGTCAGTCTTTTTACTGGTTTGCTAAGCTGCCTGGAAATAGTAAATCCTGATAAAAAAGCGGAGAAAAGAACAACAAAAAGAATAATAATTAAAACTCTGAAAATGGCCTGAATCCGGTTGGTAATCATCTCATCCACATAGCAGACACCGACAATCTTCCAATTACAGCTATCTAAGGACTGGACAGTATAAATTGCATTTGTCCTGATATGAGTACCGTCACTGAAATTTGGATTTTCTTCTTCCTTCAACCCGGAATAAATCAACTGTTGCTGAGGATGATAGATTATATTTCCCTCATCGTCTGCAATATAACAGTATCCATGATTGCCTATCCCAACATCATCAATGTAACTTGCAATCTGTGAAAATCGGATATCCATACAGACTAAGACTTTTCCATACTGTTTCGTTGCGACATTTCTGCCAAGGGTGACTACCCATGGATAGTCATTTTGAAACATACTTTCCACATGAGGACTGGAAATATGTAAAGAATCATCTGCTTCAGATATGTCCATATAGGTAAGATCCTCTGATATCGTTTCCTTATAAATCTTACCCTTTGCCCAGGAATTCAATCTTTTTCCCTTTTGATTATAAATAGTGACCGCAATCAGTTCATTTCGGGCATCAAAAATGTTATATAAATTACGGGTTACATTCTGGGAGTCTCCACCAATGTTTTCCGTAATCATATCCATTACATCACTCATGTCTTCCGTATAATTGGTCACTGTATTTTTCGCCTGGACTACGGCCTGTTCACTGATTGTCACTGCATTTTCTTCCACCAGATTCTGATAAATATTGACGAATATAATCACTGCTATGGATAAGGTGAATGTCACTAAAGCAGTGACAAGAATGGTGAACAGTGCTGACAGTGACAGACGGATTTTCCCGTTTTCCGTTCTTATTTTATAATCCTTTGTTTTCTGCTTCATGATTTCTCCTGCATGTATTCGGTGACATACCTGTGTATTTCTTAAAACAATAACTAAAATAGTGCTGATCTTTATAACCGCATTGTCCGGCCACTTCTCTTACTTTCATTGGAGTCGTAAGAAGAAGCTCTTTTGCTGTCTCTATCCGTTTCTTTGTCAAAAGGTCACTGAAGGTACTTCCTGTGGATTTTTTAATCAGGCTGCTAAGGTAATTGGGACTGACCGCAATCGTATTACTTACAGAAACTAAAGAAAGCTCCTGATTCATAAACTGGCGTTCAATGATATCAATTGCATCTTCACAAATCATACTGCTGCTTTGCTTTCTCTGTTCTGCTACAATCTCACATGCCTTTCTGCAAAACTTCAGGCAATGCTCCGATATTCCAGCAGAGGGATCAAATAAGAGATGCAAAGGTGTATCCTGCTGTAATTTCAAAATCCCATCATTTCCTGTAACTGCATATACTGTCCGGTATACGGAAGTAATCAGCTGAATCTCTAACAGATTAGATGAGGTATGGGATATGTTGTTACTTTTTATCAGTGTTGCAATCTTATCCAGACATTTTTCCAACTCTGTTTTGGATGCAGAACGAATCAGAATTTCTACCTCATTAATGATTTGCTGCACTTCTTCCTGATCGTAGTCCTCTAACCGCTCCTCATCTGCAATAAAATGAACACTGCTTTCTAACTTTCTGCTATATCCAGCTGCATTGACTGCCTCTAAATAACCTTCATGGATTCCTGACAAGCGGTCTAAAATACGTCCCACGCCGATGACACATACTCCCTGCATAATACGCTCTACAGATTGGGTAATCTCATTTACCAGAATATGAAGGTATTTGTCAAAACCTTTTCTAGTGGATGCAAGAAGGGACACAATCCTGCCTTTCACATAAAAGCTCATATAATTTACGTATTTTCCAAGAATCATATCAATTCCATTCATATTCGCCCGGGAAGTACAATTATTTCCTTCTTTATCCTTAATCTCTATCACAATGACGCAATATCGCATGTATTTTATGCTGTCCCCTTTTAAAAATCCCAGAGAAACAGCATTCTTAAGAATTGTCTCTTCATGCTGTCCTGTAAAATCTGAATTAGAACCGTCCAGCAAAAGCGGCAGAAAATATTCCGATTTTTCAATATGCCTATGAGCATTTTCCTCCTCGGAAAAACGGGCAAACTTTTCGTCCATAATCTGCTTGATTTTTTTCATCTCTTCGGTCATCTCAGCGGAAGAAATCGGTTTTAAAAGATAACTGATAATATTATATTGAATTGCCTGCTGGGCATAAGTAAACTCATCAAACCCACTCAAAAACACAATCTGCATGGTAGGACGAATCTCTCTTACCTGCCTTGCTAATTCAATCCCGTTGACAAAAGGCATTCGAATATCCGTAATTAAAAGATCCGGTTCCTTCTTTGCCACAACTTCAAGTGCCTCGACTCCGTTCTCCGCTTCTCCTATCACTTGAAATCCTGCTGCTTCCCAATCCACTTTTCGTATCAAAGCCCGTCTTAATTCTTCTTCATCATCTGCTATCACTACTGTATACATTCTTCTTCCCTCATTGTCATTTTCCTTATTGGATTTGTACCATTTTAATTCATTATAACGTACTTTTTTTTATATGGCAATCCACAGTCTCTCTTCCTTTTTTATGACGGGCGTGACAATGTTTACCTGTCCCTGCCTCTTTCCTTTTTCATTAATATCACAACACTGACAGCTACCATTGCTTCCGTAACCGGCATAGCAAACCAAATGGCATTTGCCCCTGCGATTGCCGGCAAAGTCATAATAAGAATTCCACTTATGACCATTCCTCTTGCAACAGAGACAAAGAAAGAGGACTTCGGTCTCATAAGAGATTGAAAATAATAGGTCGAAAAAATATTAAAAGGCAAAAGTAAAAAAGAGATGCCATATCTTCTCATGATCATCGGGGCAATCTCATAGATGTGTTTTGTCCCATCCATAAAAATTCGAATAAAGCCATTCGGAAATGCACAAACAAGTACTGTCCATACTATGCCAAAAAAACCAGCTGCATAAAGGGAATAGCGAAGGGTACTTTTGATTCTGTCCCCTTTTCCTGCTCCATAATTAATTGAAAAAATTGGCTGAGCTGCCTGACCTACACTATACGCACAGCACTGTACAATTGTACTGATATTCACAATCACGCCATATACCGCAAGGGCATCTGTCCCTAAGTATTTCACAATCTGTCTATTAAAAAGCATCGTCAAAAAGCCCATTGCCACATCGATAAAAAAAGTAGAAAATCCAACAACCGCAATCTGTTTCATCTTAAAAAAGGTCCTTGAAACAGGAGCGATACGAAGTGTATTTTTTCTTCCTGCAAAATGAGTCAACATGATGACACAGGTAACAAACGCTCCCATAGAGGTTGCAAGTCCTGCTCCCATGATACCCATATCTAAAGTAAATACAAAAAAATAATCTCCAAAAACATTAAAGATTCCACCACTTAAAACCGCCTTCGTTGCCAGTGCCGGTGCATCGTCATTTCTCAAAAAAGCAGCCAGCATCTGATTCATTAAAAATAAAGGGACTGCGAATTTAACCGGAAACAGATATTTTTTTGCCAAAGGAAGTAAAGTCTCCTCGGCCCCAAATAAAGTAAGAAGTTCCGTATCAAACAAGGCAATTCCCATCCAACTAACTGCTGCTAAAATCACAGTAAAAATCAATGCCGCTGTAAAATACTCATTCTGCCCTTTCTTATTCCCCTTCCCTTTTTCACTGCTAAGAAGCACAGAGCCCCCAATTCCGGTAAGCAGCCCTAAGCTATATATTATATTCCAGATTGGTGCCACTACTGCAAGAGCCGCAGTACCATCAGGCCCCTGATACTGCCCAACAATCGCCATATCTACCACACCGTAAATCGAGCTAATCAATGCACTGCCAAAGGCAGCCATAAGATACTTAAAATAAATTTTTTTCACATTTCCATTTAATAAGTCCATCTTTTCCCTCCACATAACAAAATGAAAACTTTCCTATAAACTCAAAAAGAGCCGGACAAGAGTACAGGCATCTCAGCCTGTCACCTTATCCAGCTCACCATTTCGATTCGAATGGCTCACCCTCCGAGTGAACACAGTGATTATAGCAAAGTCAAAAAATCATGTCAAGATTTTTCTCATAAATCTGTCTCACAAAATTTCTATTAGCCTTTCGGCTTATAAAACTTCGAAAAGATAAACAAAAATAAGCCATTTCATGGTACAATATTTGCATTATAAAAACATAGAAAGGAATCCATCCATAAAAATGACAAATACAAAACCATGTCTCATGGCTTATGCTAAAGACAATCCATATCAGGAAAAAATGAAACTGTTATCAAACCATTTAGGCATTCCAATGACTTTAGAAAAGCCCTCGGAGAATGACTCTCGTCTTTTCCTTTGTCTAGGAGTGGACGGTCTTTCTCTTTCCAAGGGAAAACTACGTCTTCACTGTGATTTGACCCATATGCTGCCCCGGCTAAAAACAAATAATTTAAATGGAGAACTGCTCGTCCGGGCTGCTAAGATTAAAAAGTCGGACTTGACAGACTCATTTCCAACTGCCATTGATGCTACTGCCGGATTGGGCGAGGACTCTCTTTTACTTGCAGCAGCAGGCTATCGGGTACAGTTATATGAGTATAATCCGGTCATCGCTGCACTTTTAAAGGACGCTCTTGCACGTGCCAAGGATATTCCGGAGCTTTCTTCTATCGTCCGCCGTATGCAGGTCTTTGAAGGCGACAGTATTACTATGTTATCTCATTTAAAAGAATCGCCCGATTTGATTTTGTTAGACCCTATGTTTCCTGCCAGACAAAAAAGTGGACTGGTAAAGAAGAAATTCCAGCTTCTCCAGCAATTAGAACAGCCCTGCACCAGGGAGGAAGATCTCTTACAGGCTGCACTCAATGTCCGTCCCGGAAAAATCATTATTAAACGTCCGGCGAAAGGGCCCTATCTGGCCGGGAAAAAGCCCAGCTACTCTATTCAGGGAAAAGGAATACGATATGACTGTATCCTGCCGTAAATCACAAAATAGCTGGGCCTTTTTTCAAGCTGTCTATTTTTGATTATGCAATAACTTATGTTCTTTGCCTTTTAATAGGCCATTATATAAAGTAGCAATAATTGGATTTTCGTTGGAAAGCTTAATCTGTGCCGTGCGATCTACTTTATATATTCCTTCCATACGTGCCTTCTTTGTACGTGGTCCGATTGGGACAGGTTGTCCACCTCCGGCAATACATCCCCGCTTGCAGGCCATAACCTCAACGAAATCATAATAAGCTTCGCCGGAACGAATTTGATCCATAATGATCCCTGCATTTGCCAGACCATTCACAACGGCAATCTTAACTTCTCTTTCTCCTAACTTCACCGTTGCTTCTTTAATTCCCTTGGCACCGCGGATTCCTGTAAAACTGATTTCCTGCAATATGTCAGCCCGGTTACTGTTAACCAATCTTCGCAGTACTGCTTCCGTAACACCACCGGTTACTCCAAAGATAGCTCCCGCTCCAGAAGCAATTCCAAAAGGCATATCCATGGCTTCTGGTTCTAACAAATTCAAATCCAGACCCTCTTCTTTGATCATTCGGGTAATCTCTGTGGTTGTCAATACATAATCCACATCCTGTTCCCCATCTGTAAAATGCTCTGGCCGTTTGATTTCCGCCTTTTTTGCGGTACATGGCATAATCGAGACAACAACTGTTTTTCTTTTCTCTTCCTTGTTCATTCTTGCATCCTCTTTCAGAACTGCACCAAACATCTGCTGAGGAGAACGACAGGTTGAAATATGACCGGCAAGATCCGGATATCGATTCTCACAGTATTTCACCCATCCCGGACAACAGGAGGTAAAGAGAGGAAGATTCTCGCCGGATTCTAACCGCTCTAATAATTCTTTAGACTCTTCCATAACCGTAAGATCCGCACCAAAATTCGTATCATACACTTCATCGAAACCAATCATACGCAGTGCTGTGACCAGTTTTCCTATTGTATTCTCTCCTTTTGGAATATTGAATTTATCACCGATTGCAACACGTACCGCCGGTGCAATTTCAGCTACCACACGGGTATTTTTATCTGCAAGAACATTCCATACCTGGGTAACATTCTGCTGAATCGTAATAGCTCCTGTCGGACAGACTACCCTGCATTGTCCACAGCCGACACAATCTGTCTGACTGAGATTTTTATTGAACGCAGGAGTAACCTGCATTTTAGATCCACGGAACGCGAAATCCAAAACGCCAATTCCCTGAATCTCCGAACAGGTTCGGACACAGTCACCGCAGAGGATGCATTTATTCGGATCACGCACAACACAGTCTGACGACATATCAAGAGGCAATTGTTCTTTATTATTTTCAAAACGAATGGTATGAATTCCAAGCTGATTGGCAAGCTTTTGCAAAGTACAGACACCATTTTTTCGACATGTCGTACAATCTTTACAATGGGATGCTAAAAGCAGCTCCAAAATCATCTTTCTATGATGCTGCAAACGAGGTGTATTTGTATAAATCACCATTCCATCCCGTGGTTTTTCAGAACAGGAGGCAAACACCTTTCCACGGTCATCTTCTACCACGCACATACGACAGGCTCCATAAGTGGACAATTCCGAATGGTAGCAAAATGTCGGAAGATCGATTCCTGCTTTTCGTATCACGGAAAGAACATTTTTCTCATCCGTAAATTGATAACGTCTGTTATTAATTGTCATATATCCCATGTTCTTTCTCCTCCTTACGCTTCCACATGAATGGCATGGAATGCACATGCACTTTCACATGCACCACACTTGATACATTTTTCTGTGTCAATTGTAAATGGTTCCTTCACCTTTCCACTGATTGCTCCTACCGGACAGTTGCGGGCACATTTAGAACATCCTTTACATAATTCAGGACTAATAATATATCTGCGTAAAGCTGTACAGGTACGGGAGGCACATTTTTTGTCCACAATGTGCTCTATGTACTCATCCCGGAATAGTTTTAAAGTACTTATAACTGGAAGTGCCGCACTTTTACCCAATCCACAGAGTGCGGTCTCTGTAATCGTACTTGCAAGTTCCTCTAACAAATCAAGGTCTTCCATCTTTCCCTTACCAGCCACAATCCGCTCCAAAATCTCAAGCATCCGTTTCGTTCCCTCCCGGCAGGGCACACATTTACCGCAGGATTCATTCTGTGTAAAATTCATAAAGAATCTGGCTACTTCCACCATACAGGTTGTTTTATCCATAACAACCAATCCGCCAGAGCCAATCATCGCACCCATTTTTTTAAGGGAATCAAAATCCAGACTGATATCCAAATGAGGTGTAATCAGACAGCCTCCTGATGGACCGCCAATTTGAACTGCTTTAAATTCACCGCCATTTTTAATGCCGCCGCCGATATCAAAGATAACTTCACGGAGAGTGGTTCCCATAGGTACTTCAATCAGGCCTGTATTCATCACACTTCCTGTCAATGCAAATGCTTTTGTTCCCGGACTGTTTTCCGGTCCGATTGTTTTATACCAGTCTGCACCATTCTGAATAATCATGGATACATTGGCAAAGGTTTCTACATTATTAAGCACTGTCGGCTTCTCAAACAATCCCTGCTCAACCGTGCGGGGCGGTTTTACCCTTGGCATACCGCGATTTCCTTCAATCGATGCAGTAAGTGCACTTCCCTCGCCACAGACAAATGCTCCTGCGCCACGGTTAATATGCAGCTGGAAGGAAAACCCGGAACCTAAGATGTTCTCCCCTAACAGACCACATTCCTCAGCCTGAGCAATGGCAATCTTTAAACGATTAATTGCAAGTGGATATTCCGCACGGACATAGATATAACCTTCCTGAGCACCGACTGCATAAGCTGCCAGCATCATCCCCTCGATCATTTTGTGGGGATCTCCCTCCATTACGCTTCGATCCATAAAGGCACCGGGGTCTCCCTCATCACCATTACAGACTACGTAACGGATTTTTTCTTCCTGACGTGCCACCTGAGACCACTTATACCCTGTCGGAAATCCTCCGCCCCCACGTCCACGCAGGTTCGATTCTGTTATTTCATTCACAACCTCCTCCGGTGTCATATGAAACAGTGCTTTCTCAAGAGCTGAATAACCACCGGTTGCGATATACTCATTGATATTTTCTGCATCAATATGTCCACAGTTTTTAAGGACCAGACGAGTCTGTTTTTTATAAAAAGGAATTTCTTCCTGTTCCTGATATTCCAATCCATTTTGTTTATATAAAAGATGGCGGATTATATCACCTTTTTCAATTGTTCTATGGAAAATGGCCTCGCAATCTTCAAGCTGAACTTTTGTATATAAAATTCCCTGAGGTTCAATCCGCATCAGCGGGCCCATCTCACAAAAGCCATGACATCCGCTTTTCTTTACCCCTATTTCTCCGTCTCCATGTGCAATCTCTGCACCAAATTTTACTTCAACATTGGGATGGTCTTTTACGAGTTCACACATTTTCTTATAGATTTCTCCGGAACCACTGGCCAGACATCCCGTACCTGCACAAATCAGGATTCTGCACTTGCTGTCTTCTATCTGTTTTTTGGAAACCTCCCGAATACGATCGAGAACTTCTATGCTTGTAATTCTCTCCATATTACGCTTCTCCTCTCAATTCTTGAATCAATGCTGCTGCATCGTCTGGTGTCATCTTCGGATATACTTTGTCGTTGACAGTAAGAACCGGTGCTAATCCACATGCACCCAGACAGGATACTGTCTCTAACGTAAATAGCATATCGTCAGTTGTAACCTTCGTCTTTGACAATCCAAGTTCACTGTACAACCGTTCCAGAATCGGGATAGATTTTCGCACGTGACAGGCTGTTCCGTCACATACTTTGATTACATATTTTCCTTTCGGTTCAAAAGAAAAATTCTCGTAAAAGGTGGCAACACTATACGCTTTTGCTTCACTAATCCCCAACTTTTCTGCTACATAAGCCAAAAGCTCCGGTGCCAGATACCGGTATTCATTCTGAATATCCTGAATAATCGGTATCAGCGACGCAGTAAACGCGCCATGCATTGCTATGATTTCATCCGTCTTATCATAGTAACTTTGCTCTAACATGTGCATCCTCCTTAAAATATTGATATATTTTTGACAATCTACTATTATTATATAGTAAATATATCTAAAAGTCTACATCTTTTTTAGTTATTTTAAGGCGTTTTGAATGTGTAATTCTTTATAAACATTGTGCAATGTGATACGATAGAGAAGATACAGCAGACTGGAAACCGCTGCTACAACCCACAAACAGCTTACCAATCCTGCAAATTCTGTCGCTGTAATCATTCCATCTCCATTCCCAAATAAAATCATGATATAAAATCCAAGAATAAGTAAAGTTCCAACAAGAATCGGAGCTTGAAAGACACGGGAAATCTGTCTCTTTGCTGTCTGCCTCAGATATTCATTCGTTGCTCCAAGCTTTCTCAAATCCTCATAGACCCATGCATTTGTAATTGCCAATGTCATGCTACGGGTAAATAAAATTACAAAAACTGCCGAAAAACACAAAATGGATACAAAAATAAACAAAAGCAAAAAAACTGCCATATTAGTTGTAAAGTCTGCCTGATCAAGAATTCTAAACTGGGGCATATACATCCAGTTAAGCCTGAATTCAGAGCTGTCTGGTTTTGAATAGTCAATGAGAGTAATGCCATATTTTTCAGCGTTTTTCGAATCCGCAAAATATTCTTCTCCACGGGAAAGATAAATCTGCTTTGTAATTCGGTCGAAACTACTGATTACCGACATTTTCTCATCTGCAGATGCCACAATCCAATGGAATAAATCATTGGCAAAATTGTAACTATCGTTCTTTACATTAAAAAGTACCTGCTGCTCTCTCCATTCCCCTGTAAGACCATGCGTGATTGCCTCATAATCAGAGTCATCCAAAACACGGCAGCCAAACAACACATCGTTCTTTAACATTGTATCACTCGGCGTAACAGCAAGTGTCTTTTTTGTCACAGGATTTGTAATAAGAGAAATATCATTATTAAAGATACCATTTCCATATCCTTCTGAATCAAAGACCCCTGCTACAACGCCCGGCTTTAAATCCAGCTGATCTTTCGTCAGCGTATTCCATACACTTTCAGAAAAAAAACGTCCGCTCTCAAGCATTGGTTCATATTCTTTTTTATAAGTCACTCCAACATTTACTTTCTCCTCCACATGAAAATACCCGTCTACGGCGAGAGTGGCGGAAGGCTGGCTCACATAATCTTCCACTATGACATTATTTTTCTCTGCCAACTTTTCTATTTCTGACTGATTTGGCATATTCACTTCTTCCGGATAGAAAAAAGCATAATCTACGGTTCTTCCAGTAATGTTTAACTGGGAGGATGAGGCTAGCATCGGAGCATAGAACGCAGCAAAATAAGCACCTGCTGTCAACACA
>JAUNBT010000046.1:0-5647 GCA_030526985.1 Lachnospiraceae bacterium
TAATACGACAGGTGGATACACAGTAAGAATGTTTGCGTTAAAGAAGGGTACGTATCGTGTCTATGTAAAGATGTCTTATCAGACACTCTATGTAAGTTCTGCTTATCAGCCGAATACATACTATATGGCAACGGTTGCAAAGTATACTTCTGATCAGGGAGGAACAAAGAAAAGTAAGGCAACTACTTTGAAATTAAAAAAGAGCAAACAGGGAATTGTCGCTCAGACGGATGCAGTGGGAAGTAGCAAGGGAGATTGGTATAAGTTTAAACTGACTAAGAAAACAAAAGTCAGATTGTATATGGCAGGATTAGGTGAGAGAGATATCGTAACAGTACAGGCCTCTGGAAAAATAAATATAAAATATTATAGTAATTTGAGTAAACTTGCGAATTTGAAATCTACGACCCTTCCAAAAGGCACTTATTACATCCGGGTTTCGAAAACATCGACAGATGGAAGCTTTTACTATAAGATTGGTTTGAATAAGAAGGTATCGATAAATTAGAGGCATTTCGTGTAAGGAAGGAATTGCTTATGAGAGAGAAAAAAAGGATTGGAAGCATTAAATTTCTGTTGTGGATTATGGCGGCGTTTCTTATCCTGTTGGGAACAAAACAGGATACAGCGGCTGCAACCTTATCTGCCAATGGGAAGACCCACAGTGTCACTGCAACTTCCAAGGGGGAATATCACAAACTGAAAGTTAAGAAAAGCAGCTATATCGGAATCAATGCCTACGGAGCTTCCTCCTCAACGAAGAATCGAAAGCTCACAATAACATGCCTGAATAGTAAGAAGAAAGCAATTTCTCCTGCTTACCAGACATCTATAAAAAAGTCAGCTTATTTTAGTTTGAAGCCGGGAACCTACTATATTAAAGTTCGAAGTCAGGCTCCATCTTATAAGATATCAGCTACGTTTCAAAAGATTTCTGATAAGGCGGGTGCTTCTCTAAAAAAAGCAAGGACTTTGAAGGTGGGAAAGAAAACCTATGGAATCGTGTACAATACAGATTCAGCAAAGAAAGAACACTGGTATAAATTCACTTTAAAGAAGGCAAGGAAAACGAAAATCTCAATTCAAAAGGCGGGCGGAAGTTTAGGCTTTAAGATTACAGGTCCGGCAGAAGCTGAAAAAGAGCTTACAAAGTTCAAAAAGCAAAAAAGTGTAACCCTTCCTGCTGGAAATTACTATATTCTCCTAGCTAAACCAGATAAGAAAAAGGCGAATGAAGGTGCTATTTATACAATCACATTGAAATGAAGGGAGAGATAAAAAGATGAAGAAAACAGTAAGAAACATCCTCGGTTGTCTGTTGATGTTAGGCATTTTAATGTTGTTTCCCACAATGAAAGCAGAAGCAGCAACTCTGACACAGACAGGAGCAGAAAAGAATTCGGTAACAGTAAGCTGGACAGCGAAAAGTGATGCAATCCAATATCGTGTATATATAGGTTCAGATTATTCAAATACACAATTATATACGACTGTAAATGCAAATACGACTAGTGCAACCATTACGGGTCTGTCTGCAGGAACCAAATACTATGTACGTATTGAGTACGATTATTACAATTATTCACACACGGGTACTTATTCTAGTACAGCTGGAAGTAAATATGATGTTGCTACACTTCCAGATCAGGTGACTGGAGTAAAGCAAGAACGATGGTATTACTTTGCAAAGTCATTCAATGCGACATGGGATAAACAGACAGGTGTAGATGGATATCAGTATATTGTGTATACGAATACTGGAAAGAAGAAGACCAGTGGAACGTGTAATAGCAGTTTTTCAAATAATGCGAGCATTTCCAAAATATCAAATTCTGTTGTTTACACAATGAAGGTACGTGCTTTTACTGATATCAATGGAAAGCGGTATTACGGAAGCTGGTCCAAATCAGCATATTTCTTTACTCAGCCAAGGATCACAAAAATCAGCGCAAAGAATGGAAAACTGAGTGTAAAATGGGGCAAAGTTGCCGGGGCAACAGGATACGATGTATATGTCTCAACCAAAAAGACAACAGGATATAAAAAAGTGAAATCTGTGAGTAAGAAAACGTCCTCTGTTTCCATTAAAAAATTGGGCAAGGCAAAGATTTCAAAGAAAAAAACATACTATATCTATATTGTTACAAAGAAAAAAGTAGGAAAAACAACTTATACAAGTGGAAGACTTTATTATTGGAATTCTAAAACAGATGGATTCGGTTATTTTTAAAATTAGATAGAGGAATAACGGCGGCAGGTTGTTGATAAAACAGTCTGCCGCTTTTTTCTTTGCCCTTGTTTTTTCCATTTAACAGTGATACAATAGGTACTGATTATTCTAAAGATATATTCGATTAGAAAAAAGACTTTTATAGTAAAACATAGAATGTAGATGATAAGGAGAATTGTAGATGGGATTAATTCAGAAGATTTTTGGGTCCTATAGTGACAAAGAGATTAAGAAAATTGAAGGAACAGTCCGAAAGATAGAAGCACTCGATGAAGAGATGCAGGCATTGAGTGACGAGCAGTTGAAGGCGAAGACACAGGAATTTAAAGATCGTTTGGCAGCAGGAGAGACTCTCGATGATTTGTTAGTCGAAGCTTATGCGGTAGTAAGAGAGGCGTCCACCAGAGTTCTTAATATGAAGCATTACCGGGTGCAGCTGATGGGTGGTATCATACTCCATCAGGGACGTATTGCCGAGATGAAGACTGGAGAAGGAAAGACGTTAGTATCTACTCTTCCGGCCTATTTGAATGCTTTAGAGGGAAAGGGCGTTCATATTGTAACAGTCAATGATTATCTGGCAAAGCGTGATGCTGAATGGATGGGACAGATTCATGAATTCCTTGGTCTGACGGTCGGCGTCATTTTGAACAGCTATGATAATGAAGAACGCCGTGCAGCCTATAATTGTGATATTACCTATGTGACGAACAATGAGTTAGGTTTTGACTATCTTAGAGATAACATGGTTATTTATAAAGAACAGTTAGTGCAAAGAGACCTCCACTTTGCCATCGTGGATGAGGTCGATTCCGTCCTGATTGACGAAGCCAGAACCCCGCTTATTATTTCCGGTCAGAGCGGAAAGTCGACAGATTTGTACCGTGTCTGCGATTTTCTTGCAAGAAGATTGAAACGAGGCGAGGGAGATGGTGAGCTTTCCAAGATGGATGCCATTATGGGTGTTGATATTGAGGAAGACGGAGATTTTCTCGTCAATGAGAAGGACAAACAGGTTGTTTTGACGACAGAGGGTGTCAGAAAGATCGAAGAATATTTTAAGATTGAGAATTTAGCTGATGCCGAGAATATGGAGATTCAGCATAATATGATTCTTGCCCTGCGCGCTCATAACCTGATGTTTCGGGATCAGGATTACGTTGTAAAAGATGATGAAGTATTGATTGTCGATGAATTTACCGGACGTATTATGCCGGGACGAAGATATTCCGATGGTCTTCATCAGGCGATTGAGGCGAAAGAGAATGTGAAGGTCAAAAGAGAATCCAAGACGCTTGCTACCATCACATTCCAGAACTTCTTTAATAAATATGCAAAGAAAGCCGGTATGACAGGTACTGCCCTTACTGAGGAGAAAGAGTTCAGAGAAATTTATGGCATGGATGTTGTCGTCATTCCGACCAATATGCCGGTGATACGTACGGATTATGAAGATTCCATTTACGCTTCTAAGAAGGAGAAATTCAAGGCAGTTGTAGAGGAAATCAAAGCAGCCCATGAAAAAGGGCAGCCAGTTCTAGTCGGTACAATTACCATTGAGACTTCTGAATTATTAAGCAAGATGCTTTCCAAAGAGGGAATTCCTCATAATGTGTTAAATGCCAAATTCCATGAGCAGGAGGCAGAGATTGTTGCCAATGCCGGAGAGATGGGGGCTGTAACGATTGCGACTAATATGGCCGGCCGTGGTACAGATATTAAGTTAGCCGAAGGCGTAGCACAAGTGGGTGGACTTAAGATTATAGGTACGGAACGCCATGAGGCGAGACGTATTGATAATCAGCTTCGTGGTCGTTCCGGACGTCAGGGAGATCCAGGTGAATCCAAATTTTATTTATCTTTAGAGGATGATTTGATGCGTTTGTTTGGTTCTGAGAGAATGATTGCAGTGTACAAAGCGTTAAACATTCCGGAAGGCGAAGAGATTCAGCATAAGACAATCAGTGCGACTATCGAAAAGGCCCAGAAGAAGATAGAGAATAACAATTTCGGTATCCGTCGTAATTTGCTCGAATATGATCAGGTTATGAACGAGCAGCGTGAGATTATGTATAAAGAGCGTCGCCGTGTTCTCGACGGAGAGAATATGAAGGAAGCCATTTTAAATATGATGGATCATGTTATCGTAGATGCAGTAAACAGAGCGACAGGAGATGGACTTCCGGCAGAAGAGTGGAATATGCTCGAGTTAAATGAACTTTTAATTCCAAAGATTCCATTTAAGAAAAGAATTGAACTGACAGAGGAAGAGAAGGCCAATAACGATAAAGATGCATTAGCAGAACGAATCGAGGAAGAGGGCCGGAAGCTTTATGCCCAAAAAGAGGCTGAGTTTGAAGAAGAAGAGCAGATGCGTGAGATTGAGCGTATTATTCTTCTCAAAGTTATTGACCGAAAATGGATGGATCATATTGATGATATGGATCAGCTCCGCCAGGGAATCGGCCTGCAGGCATATGGCCAAAAAGACCCACTTGTACAGTATAAGTTTATTGGATACGATATGTTTGATGAGTTAATCAAGGGAATCAACGAAGAAACAGTTACGGCCCTGATGCATATCCGTATTGAACAGAAAGTGGAAAGAGAGCAGGTTGCCAAAGTAACCGGAACGAACAAAGACGAATCTGTTGCGAAGGGCCCTTATGTGAGAAAAGAAGCAAAAGTCGGTCGAAATGATCCATGCCCTTGTGGAAGCGGCAAAAAATATAAACACTGCTGCGGCAGAGCATAGGAGTGCAGTATTGTGGTTGAATTAGATCAGATTAAGTATAGAATAAATAGTTATGAAGCTCCCATAAAAGAAATGGGAGAAGCACTAAAATTAGAAGAAAAAAAAGCAGAGATTCAGTCTTTAGAATCCCAGATGGAAAAACCGGATTTTTGGGATGATATTGAAGGATCTCAGGAAATTATGCGTAAAATCAAGACATTGAAGCAGGACGTGGAAGCTTACGAGAGCCTTCTCTCCCAGAAAGAAGACATCGAGACTCTGATGGAGATGGGATACGAGGAGAATGACCCGGAATTAGTACCGGAGATTGAAGAAGCCATGGAAAGCTTTGAAAAGGAATTTGAAGAACTGAAGCTTCATACCCTTTTGTCCGGAGAATATGATGATAAAGATGCTATTTTGACCATTCACGCAGGAGCCGGTGGAACGGAATCTTGTGACTGGGCCGGTATGCTTTATCGTATGTATTCAAAATGGGCAGAAAAAAAAGGTTATTCAACAGAAGTATTGGACTATTTAGATGGTGAGGAAGCAGGAATAAAATCAATCACAGTGGCTGTAAAAGGTGAGAATGCTTACGGTTATTTAAAATCAGAGAAAGGTGTTCATCGTCTGGTGCGGATTTCGCCGTTTGATTCCTCGGGCAGACGTCATACCTCGTT
>JAUNBT010000046.1:5657-17588 GCA_030526985.1 Lachnospiraceae bacterium
CTGGAAAAAGACAGACTTCCTTTGCGTCCTGTGATGTTATGCCGGATATTAAGGAAGAGGTAACGGTTGAGATTGCAGATGAAGATTTAAAAATCGACACCTATCGTGCAAGTGGGGCAGGGGGGCAGCATATCAATAAGACAGACTCAGCCATCCGTATTACCCACCTTCCTACTGGAATTGTAGTACAGTGCCAGAATGAGCGGTCCCAGCATAAGAACAAGGATCAGGCGCTAAAAATGTTAAAAGCAAAATTGTATCTTTTGAAAGAACAGGAAAATTTAGAAAAGATTTCTGATTTGCGTGGGGAAGTAAAAGATAATGGATGGGGAAACCAGATTCGTTCCTATGTAATGCAGCCCTATACCCTTGTCAAGGATCATAGAACAAACACAGAAGTGGGCAATGTACAAAGCGTCTTAGACGGTAATTTGGAACCTTTTATTAATGCCTACCTGAAATATATTGTACAGTAAGGAGAAAGAAAGATGATTAATATTGCAGTTTTAGGATATGGAACAATCGGTTCTGGTGTGGTGGAGATTGTAGATCGAAATCAGACCATCCTTCAGAAAAAAACCAGACAGTCCGTAGAAGTAAAATATATTTTAGATATCAGAGAATTTCCGGGAACGTCGATTGAGAGCAAACTGGTTCACGATTTTCAGACGATAGTAAATGATCCGGATGTGCAGGTCATTGTGGAGACAATGGGAGGTTTAGAGCCGGCATATACTTATGCAAAAGAGAGCCTTTTGGCCGGAAAAGCCTATGTGACTTCTAACAAAGAGCTTGTTGCAAAATATGGAGCGAAGCTTTTAGCACTGGCAAAGAGCCAGAATACAAACTTCCTTTTTGAAGCAAGTGTGGGCGGTGGTATTCCGGTGATTCATCCGTTGAACCGTTGCTTGACAGGTGATGAGATTTTAGAGATTTCCGGTATATTAAATGGTACGACAAATTATATCCTAACGCAGATGACAGAAGAAGGCTGGTCTTTTGAGGATGCCCTAAAGGATGCTCAGGAGAAAGGATATGCGGAATTCCATCCGGAAGCAGACATTGAAGGTCACGATGCCAGAAGAAAAATTGCAATATTGGGCTCCTTAGCGGTGGGGCGCCAGATTGATTTTGAGGATGTATATACAGAAGGTATCACAAAGATTACTGCAGCAGATATTTCCTATGCGGAGGCAATGGATTGCAAGATTAAGCTTTTAGGAACTTATAAAAATACAAAAGAGGGTCAGTATGCAATGGTTGCACCAAAACTCGTGCCACTTACGCAGCCATTATCCGGTGTATCCGGCGTGTTCAATTCTATTTTCGTAAAGGGGGATATGGTTGGAGATGTGATGTTCTATGGACCGGGAGCGGGAAAACTTCCAACTGCCAGTGCGGTAATTGGAGATGTTGTGGATGCAATTAAGCATCTAGATCGTTATATCGGAACAATCTGGGAAGAGGACAAACTGGTACTTCAGAGTCTTGACAGCTTTGAACAGAAAGTATTTGTACGGATGAAAGATTCTGTAGATAAGAGTAAAGTAAAAGAAGCGTTTGGGGATGTGGAAGAGATTACGACTCAAAAGGTGACAGGGGAATACGCATTCCTTACCGGTGTCATGAAAGAAAAAGAGATGAGTGCTAAGCTTTCGGCATTTCCGGAACTGATTAGTTTCATCCGCATGGCTTAGAAAAAGATAAGAAAAGAGGGCACTGTGAGCATTTCATAGGGCCCTCTCTTGAGATAAGGGAGGTTACATTCGATGAAAAGACAGGATTATCTGACATGGGATCAATATTTTATGGGAATTGCCATGTTGTCGGCCCAGAGAAGTAAGGACAATAATACCCAGGTGGGAGCCTGTATTGTAAATGGAGAAAATAAGATTTTGTCTATGGGTTATAACGGAATGCCCACTGGCTGCAGTGATGATATTATGCCATGGGAGAGAGAAGGCGAGCCACTCAAGACAAAATATCTCTATGTCTGTCATGCAGAGCTCAATGCGATTTTAAATTATGGAGGAGGCTCTTTAAAAGGCGCCAGAATTTATACAACTCTATTTCCGTGTAATGAATGCACGAAGGCAATTATTCAGTCAGGAATCAGGGAAGTGATTTATTTGTCGGATAAATATGCAGATTCTGACTCAACCCAGGCGGCAAAGCGGATGTTTGACCTTACAAAAGTGACATATCGTGCCTATGAACCGAGAAAAGAGAATATTGTTTTATCGCTCTAAATCCTGTATAATCACTTGCTACATTATAGAAAGAGAGCAGAATAAAAAATGGATATAATTGAAGTATTAAGTAAAGAACTGAATATAAAAAAGAGCCAGACGGAGGCTGCGGTAAAACTGATGGATGAGGGAAATACGATTCCTTTTATTGCCAGATACCGAAAAGAAGTGACCGGTTCTTTAAATGATGAAGTTTTAAGAAACTTAGAAGAACGTCTGAAATATCTAAGAAATTTAGAAGAGAGAAAAGAACAGGTGTTAAACACAATCCGGGAGCAGGAAAAGCTGACACCGGAATTAGAACGACAGATTGAAAATGTCCAGACATTAGTTGCCTTAGAAGATTTGTATCGTCCATACAGACCAAAAAGAAGAACAAGGGCGACCATTGCAAAGGAAAAAGGATTAGAGCCTTTGGCGACATTAATCCGTCTTCAGATGACGAATCGTCCGATAGAAGAAGATGCGAAAGCATTTATATCAGAAGAAAAAGAGATTAATGATACGAATCAGGCAATCTCCATGGCGATGGATATTATTGCGGAAGAAATTTCAGAGGAGGCCAGTTACCGGACCTATATCCGTAACCTAACTTTTCGGGAGGGAAAACTGGTTACAACAGTCAAAGAGAAAGAAAAAGATGAAAAGTCCGTATATGAGATGTATTATGATTTCTTTGAAGAGGTAAAAAAGATTCCGGGACATAGAATCCTTGCAATCAACAGAGGAGAAAAGGAAAAGATTCTTACCGTCCGTTTAGAAGCACCGGAAGAAAAGATTTATGGATGGCTGGAAAGACAGTTGATTACCAGAGAGAATCCCTATACATCGCCAATTCTTTCTGATACAATAAAAGACAGCTATAAACGTCTGATTGCCGGTGCAATCGAGAGAGAAATCCGCAGTGAGCTTACGGATAAGGCACAGGAAGAAGCAATCAAAGTATTCGGAAAAAATCTGACTCAGCTTTTAATGCAGCCACCGATTGCCGGACAGACTGTGCTTGGCTGGGACCCGGCATTTCGAACTGGATGTAAACTGGCAGTTGTGGACGGAACCGGAAAGGTGTTAGATACCGTTGTTATTTTTCCAACCGCTCCTCAAAATAAAATAAAAGAAGCAAAGGCAACTTTAAAAAAATTAATTGAACGTTACCATATCACACTGATTTCTCTTGGAAATGGAACTGCCAGCCGGGAGTCAGAGATGGTAATTGTAGATTTACTAAAGGAAATAAAAACACCGGTTCAATATGTGATTGTAAATGAAGCCGGTGCCTCAGTATATTCAGCCAGCAAGCTTGCTACAGAAGAATTTCCTAATTTTGATGTGGGACAGAGAAGTGCAGCTTCTATTGCGCGAAGACTACAAGATCCGTTAGCAGAGCTTGTAAAAATTGACCCAAAATCCATTGGAGTCGGTCAATATCAGCATGATATGAATGAAAAGAAACTGACGGAAGCCTTAGACGGTGTAGTAGAAGACTGTGTAAACCGGGTTGGTGTCGATTTAAATACCGCATCTGCTTCCCTTCTTATGCATATTTCCGGAATTACAAAGACGATTGCAAAAAATATTGTTCAATACCGGGAAGAGAATGGACGTTTTCAGACAAGAAAGGAATTGTTAAAGGTTCCAAAGTTAGGACCTAAAGCCTATGAACAAAGTGCCGGATTTATGAGAATTGGCGGAGGAAAAGAACCATTAGACAGTACGGGAATTCATCCGGAAAGCTATCAGGCGGTAGAAAAGCTTTTTGATATAATAGGAATTAGAAAGGAAGATTTCTTTCAGATGCCTTCTTCCCTGCTCCTTTCTGGAAAGAATCAAAAAGATTTAGAGAAAATGGCAGTAAAGATTGGAGTCGGTACAATCACTTTAGAGGATATTTTAAAGGAATTAGCAAAACCGGGAAGAGATCCTAGAGAAGATATGCCAAAGCCGATTTTAAGAACGGATGTCCTGGAGATGAAAGATTTAAAAGAGGGAATGATTTTAAAGGGAACCGTGCGAAATGTCATTGACTTTGGCGCTTTTGTGGACATTGGAGTCCATCAGGATGGCTTAGTTCATATATCAAAAATGACAAAAAAGAAATTTATTAAACATCCCCTTGAAGCGGTCAGCGTAGGGGATATTGTGGAAGTGAAAGTATTAAGTGTTGATTTGAATAAAAAAAGAATCCAGTTATCCATGATTCTGGATGATTGATCGGAGATGGGGTGAAAAGATGGACAGAGAACCAGTAGAATTAAAAGTAAAAATAGGACCGAAGGAATTGTTTTCCTTTCTGTTTCGACATACCTACACAACACCGTCCGGTATTTTTGGCCTGTGTGTCAGCCTTACAGCTTTCCTGCTTTTGATACTTGGGTACGCAAAAGGCGACGATTTCAGAATGATTGTTCTGTTAGTATTGGGACTGTTATTCACTGTGATTAATCCGATTATGCTCTATATGAGAGCAAAAAATCAGGCACTTACCAATCCTGTCTATAAAAACGAATTGTGTTATACTTTGGATGAATCCGGTATTACCTTAGAAGTAGGCGAGGCGAAGGAGACAGTTGCCTGGGATAAAATTCGAAGATGGAAAAGAACAAGGGTAGTTCATATCCTTTATACGACAAAGATTCATGCGATTCTTCTTCCGTTTTCCTGCATGAAAGGAAAAGAAAAAGAGGTAGAAGGGTGGCTTTTGGCCATGGTGAGGGGAAAGTAAAATGATTTTTGAGAGCTTTAGCCCGGAAGATACGGGAAAAATTGGAGAAGAGATGGCAAGAAAAGCCACTGCCGGACAAGTTTTTTGTCTGTATGGAGACTTAGGTGTCGGAAAGACTGTGTTTACTCAGGGATTTGCAAGGGGGCTTGGCATTGAAGAACCTGTCAGCAGTCCTACTTTTACGATTATTCAGACCTATGAGACGGGGCGTCTGCCTTTTTATCATTTTGATGTGTATCGCATCGGTGATCCGGAAGAAATGGATGAAATCGGTCTGGATGATTATCTTTTTGGAGATGGCGTTTGTCTGATTGAGTGGGCCGATTTGATTCGGGAGTTATTGCCGGAGCAGCTTACCTCAATTCGAATCGAAAAAGATGTTGAGAAAGGTTTTGACTATCGTAAAATTACAATTCAGGAGGAAGAATCCTAGTATGAAATTATTAATATTGGAAAGTTCCGGTCTGGTTGCCTCTGTTGCTGTAATGGATGAGGAGCATTTGATCGGTGAATATACAATAAATTATAAAAAAACTCATTCCCAGACATTGCTTCCTATGGTGGATGCGTTAATAACAAATCTTGGGATGGAATTAAAAGAACTCGATGCCATAGGTGTTTCCAAAGGTCCGGGATCTTTTACTGGATTAAGAATTGGAAGTGCCACTGCAAAGGGGCTTGCCCAGGCGTTGGATATCCCAATCGTGCCGGTATCTTCCTTAGAAGGACTGGCTGCAAATTTATTTGGAACGAAAGATTTAATCTGCCCTATTATGGATGCAAGACGAAATCAGGTTTATACAGGAGTTTATCGTTACGAAGAGGGCAGTTTGATCACAGTAAAGGAACCATGCCCCCTCCCGGTAAAGGATCTGCTCGATTTCTTGAATGAATATGGAATGCCGGTCATTTTTTTAGGTGATGGAGTACCTGTTTATAAAGAACAGATTGAAGAAAAAATTACAGTACCGGTTTGTTTTGCACCGTCCCATTTAAACCGCCAGCGTGCCGGAGCAGTGGGTTTCCTTGCTCTTCAATATTTTAGAGAAGGAAAAATAGAAGCAGCCAGAGAACATAAGCCGGAATATTTAAGAAAATCACAGGCAGAAAGAGAATTAGAGGAAAAACAGAGGGTCCAAAAATGATGCCCGTAGGTTTGGAAATTAAAGAGATGACCCTAAAAGACTGTTCTCAGGTTGCAAAGGTAGAGGAGAGCTGTTTTTCGGTTCCCTGGAGTCTGAAAAGCTTTGAAGATACATTTTTATATCAGGGAAATCACTATCTTACAGCGTGGAGTGGGGATAAAATCATTGGCTTTATCGGCATGATGGCAGTGGGAGAAGAAGCGGACATTACGAATGTGGCAGTACTACCAACCTATCGAAAGGAGGGAATCGCTTCCCTGTTAGTAAAAGAAATATTGGACGTGGCAGTAAAGTACAAAATTCATAAAATTCTGTTAGAAGTGCGTGCTTCGAACAAAGCTGCAATCCGATTATATGAAAAATATGAGTTTCATTTTTTATCGACAAGAAATAATTATTATGAAATGCCCACAGAAGATGCAGATATTATGTGCTGGAGTAACTGACGCAATTTTCCACTATTTTTTTTCCTGTATATCCATTATAATGAGGACAGGTTGAAAAAGGAGGAAAAAGGATGAACCGAGTAGAAATATGTTGTAATATGTGTGGCAGAAAAATAAGAGAAGAAGCTGGGATTCTCAGAGAAGACTGTGTCACTATTAAAAAGCAGTGGGGATTCTTTTCCAGTAAAGACGGAGAAATTCACACCATTCATCTGTGTGAGGAATGCTACGATAGATGGGTAAAAACACTGCAGGTGCCGCCAAAGATTGAGGAGGCAGTAGAATTGCTTTCTTAAAATACTGAGAACCATTTTCTTTGGAAATGAGGAAGAAAATATGTTGGATGTTTGTTTACTGGGTACGGGGGGCATGATGCCCCTGCCATACCGGAAACTGACTGCGCTCATGACCCGTTTTAACGGAAGCAGTCTGCTTATCGACTGCGGTGAGGGAACGCAGGTGGCAATTAAAGAAAGAGGCTGGAGTTTTAAGCCGATTGACGTGATCTGTTTTACGCATTATCACGCAGATCATATCAGTGGCCTTCCGGGGCTTCTTTTAACGTTGGGAAATGGAGAGAGAACAGAACCGCTTCTCATGATTGGACCAAAAGGATTAGAGAGGGTAGTGAATTCACTGCGTGTCATCGCACCGGAACTACCCTTTGAGATACAGTTTCGGGAACTCACTGAAAAAGAAGAGACGATTTTAGTGAATGGGTACAGAATTGAAGCGTTTCGTGTGAACCATAATGTAGTATGCTATGGATATACGATTTCCATTGACCGTGCCGGCCGGTTTGATATAGAAAAAGCAAAAAAGAATCAAGTTGATGTGAAATACTGGAATTTACTGCAAAAAGGGGAGACCGTGACTCTTCCAGAGCGGGTTTTAACAAGTGATATGGTTCTTGGACCACCGAGAAAGGGAATCAAGTTAACCTATTGCACAGACACTCGTCCGACAAAGGATATCGTTCGGTTTGCAAAAAAATCAGATTTATTTATTTGCGAAGGAATGTACGGAGAGAAGGACAAAGAAAAGAAGGCGAGAGAGTATAAGCACATGACGTTTTATGAAGCCGCCCACTTAGCAAAGGAGGCTAATGTAAAGGAAATGTGGCTTACTCATTACAGTCCGTCTCTTACTAGAGCAGAGGAATATATGGACGATGTAAAAAAGATATTTCCAAAAGCCTTGCCAGGAAAAGATGGAAAAACCAGTGTGCTCATGTTTGAAGAAGATTAGGGGGAATGTATCATGGAGATAACACAAAAGAGAGAGATCACTATTCTGGCAATTGAGTCTTCCTGTGACGAAACAGCGGCAGCAGTGGTGAGAAATGGCCGTGAGGTATTATCCAATATCATTTCTTCCCAGATTGAGCTCCATAAACTGTTCGGTGGAGTGGTACCGGAGATTGCTTCAAGAAAACATATTGAAAAAATCAATCAGGTCATAGAAGAAGCCTTAAAAACAGCAGAAATGACATTAGATGATATCGATGCCATTGCTGTTACCTATGGTCCCGGATTAGTAGGTGCACTTTTAGTCGGCGTTGCGGCAGCAAAAGCCATTGCTTATGCAACGAAAAAACCATTAGTCGGGGTACATCATATTGAGGGTCATATCAGTGCCAACTACATCGAACATAAGGATTTAGAGCCACCATTTTTATGTCTGGTTGCCTCAGGTGGACACTCCCATCTTGTTATGGTAAATGACTATGGAAGCTATCAGATTATAGGCAGAACCAGAGATGATGCAGCCGGAGAAGCATTCGACAAAGTAGCAAGAGCCATTGGTCTTGGGTATCCGGGAGGTCCAAAGATTGATAAACTGGCCAAAGAGGGGAATCCTCATGCAATCGAGTTTCCAAGGGCCAAAATTGCCGGAGCCCCGGACGATTTCAGTTTCAGCGGTTTAAAATCTGCTGTATTAAATTATTTAAATCACTGTGAAATGAAGGGAATCGAGGTGAACAAAGCAGACGTAGCGGCATCTTTTCAAGAGGCAGTGATCGATGTTCTCACCAGCCACAGCATGGAAGTGGCAAAGAGGTATGGTGTAAAGAAATTTGCGATTGCCGGGGGAGTTGCTTCAAATTCCTCTTTGCGGGGCAGAATGGAACAGGCTTGTAAAGAACACAACATAACATTTTATCATCCTTCCCCTATTTTATGTACTGATAATGCAGCAATGATTGGCGCAGCAGGGTATTACGATTATATGCGTGGAATCCGTCATGGCTGGGATTTAAATGCTGTTCCGAACTTAAAGATAGGTGAGTCAAAATGAAAGAAAATGGGAAAGAAACCTATACCGCCGTTGTACTGGCAGCCGGAAAAGGCAGCCGAATGAAAAGCCGGGTCAAAAAACAGTTTATGAAATTGATGGGAAGACCATTAATTTTCTATCCGCTGAGAGCTTTTCAGGAAAGTACGGTAGATGAGATCATATTAGTAACAGAGAAGGATTCCATCAGTTACTGCCGGGAAAAAATTGTAAAACGATATGGATTTACAAAAGTAAGCCATATCGTTTCCGGTGGGAAAGAACGGTATGAGTCTGTCTACGAAGCTTTAAAACGGGCGAACTCTGATTATATTCTGATTCAGGACGGTGCCAGAGCATTTTTAAATGATGACATTATTATACGTGCCATGGAAGCGGTAAAAAAATATAAAGCATGTGTGATTGGAATGCCGGTAAAGGACACAATAAAAATAGTGGATAAAGATCATTATGCGATAGAAACTCCAGACCGTTCCACTCTCTGGCAGATGCAGACTCCCCAGTGTTTTGTCACAGAAGAAATCCGGGAAGCTTACAAAAAAATGATGGAGGCACAAGAGCAAAATGTGACAGATGATGCTATGGTTATGGAAAAATATGGAGAACGAAGAATCAAATTAATTGAGGGAAGCTATAAAAATATTAAAATTACAACACCGGAAGATATGCTCATTGGAAAAGCATTCATGAAAATGAGACGTTTTAAACACAAACTATTTAAAAAGTAAGAAAAGGAGTCAATGAAAATGGATCGAAATAGAATACAAATCATTACAGAATTTCATAAAAAAATGGCGGTAGAAAGAGGCGGTTAGGTTGCGTAATACAAAGAAAAAAATGGCCGGTGTCTTAAAAGAACTACTGGAAAAGAAGCATTTTCATAAAATAACAATTGAGGAGTTGGTGGAAAAAACGGGTATGACAAGGCAAAGCTTTTATTATCACTTTGCAGATATTTACGACTTACTTGCGTATTTATGCCAGTTAGAAGTAGAAAACTGGTTCTCGGATCTTGATGAGAGCAGTTTCACTGCCTGGCTTGACAGCCTTCTGCTTCATATGGAAGGAAGTCGCCATTTATTTGAAAGAATTTTTGATGAAGTAAGAGGTGGAGTCATCCATGATTACATTTTTGATAAAATGAAAGACCAGTTTAAAGAGGTAATCCGAAAGCCTCATGTAGTAATTGCACTTAAACTGGAAACAGAAGAGCAGATTGATTTTGCGGCAGACTTTTTAAGCGACTCTATCTTTTGGTTTTTCTTTATGAAGGTAACGAAAAAATCGAAGATTGAGAGAGAAGAGTTCGCAGAAAAGTACGCTGAATTTCTTTCAAACGTAATCACGGAATAAAGAATGCTATTTTTACATTTGAAAATAATTGTCTAGAGACATAAGAATAATAATTTGATAGGATAAAGATAGCTACTAAGAAGGTTCATATGATACTTTAAGTAGCCTTTTCCTATTCGAGCTGGCAATATCATGCAGGAGATATTGCCAGCTTTCTTTATGGAAATGGATCAAGTATGTTCCCACTTGTCAGTGAATTTGTACATTCTATGAAATGTGTAAAAAAGAAAAGTCCTATTTTTACATATTCATGAAAATGTCTAAAGACTCCAGATGGCAATAATGCTAAAATTCTTTATGAAAACAGGAGAGTTTATCACAAAAATAGCCAAAAACACAAGTGGGAAAGGAGAAGATAGTATGTTACCTTACATAGCAGAGTTTTTAGGAACGTTTTTACTTATTTTAATAGGTGACGGAGTAGTAGCAAATGTTACATTAAACAAATCAGGAATGAAGGGGGCTGGATCTATTCAGATTACATTCGCCTGGGGTCTTGCCGTTATGATTCCGGCTTTCATTTTTGGAGCAGCATCAGGAGCACATTTTAATCCGGCTTTAACCATAGCATTAGCGGTAGATGGTTCTATTGCATGGAGTATGGTACCGGGTTATGTGATTGCACAGTTTGTCGGAGCATTTTTAGGTGCATGTCTTGTATATGTAATGTACAAAGATCAGTATGAAGCAACAGCGGATCAGCCGGGAACCATTCTTGGAACCTTTTGTACTGCTCCTACAGTACCGAACATGGCAAGAAACCTCTTAAGCGAGATTGTTGAAACATTTATCCTGGTATTTGCAATCAAGGGAATTGGCCAGGTGACAGGAATAGCAGGAGGATTGAGTAACATATTTGTATTTGGAATTATCGTATCAATCGGTATGTCCTTCGGTGGTTTGACTGGATATGCAATTAACCCAGCCAGAGACTTAGGTCCTCGTTTTGCCCATTCGATTCTTCCTATTAAAGGGAAAGGGGATTCAAACTGGGGATATGCAGTCGTGCCATTGTTTGGTCCAATCATTGGAGCTATTATAGCAGTCCTTGTATATCAGATAATTCCATGGGCATAATGTTCATAGTATATTAAACTCTCCTCCTGGGCGGCAGCTGTAACAGTTACCGCCTTATCATTCATTTAATAGTCCTAATAATAATAGAAAGGAGTATATTCATGGCAAAAAAATTAGATATAACGAATCAAAATGGGATCACCCATGAAGAAGAAAAGACATGCAGTATTACGGATACGAACTGCGGTGGCGAAGATGAAAAAGTTTGTAGTATTACAGATACAAACTGTGAAGGGGAAGAAAAAGAGAAAACCTGTAGTATTACGGATATGAATTGTCTGGGAGAATAGAAGTTTTCTAATAGGAAGGAATTGCTTTAAAGACAAAAAATAAGATTGATTTATCAATATAAATAAAATAATAATTGATAGGGACAGTCATAATTGAAACTGTCCCTGTTTTTAAAATAAAAGACTGAAAATACTTGAAAAATAGAAAAAAAATCAGGCGGAAAAAATGCAAAAAAATTGAAAAAAGTTGTTGACAATTATAGACCTCAATGGTATTATATAAAAGTCGCTGAGGTCAGTAAATGAAACGGCCAGACATAATTAAAACTATGGAGAGGTGTCCGAGTGGTTTAAGGAGCTGGTCTTGAAAACCAGTGATTCCGAAAGGGACCGTGGGTTCGAATCCCACCTTCT
>JAUNBT010000334.1 GCA_030526985.1 Lachnospiraceae bacterium
TAGAGCAGGACGGCAAAGGAGCCGGAAAGGAGCAAGAAATGAAAATAGGATTTATCGGAGTTGGAAACATGGGAAGACCCATGGCAGAAAATCTTTTGAAGGCAGGTTATGAGGTTAATGTATATGACCTTGCAAAAGAACCTGTAGAAGAAATGAAAAAACAGGGAGCAAACGCCTGCGAGACAAACAGAGAGTTAGCAGCTCAGTCAGATGTTATCTTTACTTCTCTTCCGAATGGAAAAATTGTAGAGAGCGTCATGGCAGGAAGCAATGGTGTAATCGATGCATGTAAAGAGGGCTCCATCATTATTGATATGAGTTCTGTTGCACCATCAACGACAGAGCAGATGGCAAAAATTGCTGCAGCTAAGAAAGTAAGTTATGTAGATGCACCTGTCAGTGGTGGAACAGCTGGAGCAAAAGCAGGAACACTTACCATTATGGTTGGTGCAGATGAGGAAACATATGCAAAAATCAAACCGGTACTTGAAGTTGTTGGAAAGAACATCTATCCAATGGGTAAAACCGGCCTTGGAGACGCCATGAAGATTGTAAATAATCTTCTTCTTGGATGTAACATGGCTGTATTAGCAGAAGCACTTGTACTCGGTGTAAAATGTGGACTTACTCCAGAGGCAATGAAGGAAATCATCTCTGTAAGCTCTGGACGCAGCTATGCATTAGATGCAAAGATGGAAAAATTCGTGATGAACGATCAGTTTGAAGGTGGATTTGCACTTGCACTCCAGCACAAAGACCTCGGACTTGCATTAGAGGCAGGAAAAGATGTTGCTTCTCCGCCTCCAATTACCGGACTTGCTTCCCAGATTTTTGAATTTGGAATTGCAAAGGGACTTTCTAGAGAAGATATGTCTGCTGTCATCAAAGTTTATGAAGATATGACAGGGGTAAAAGTTAGAAAGACAAAATAATTCTTCGAAAAGCAAAGCTGGAAGGGTGAAAACAGCCATGGAGTTAAAAAAGAAGCTATTAAATGGGGAACATGTGGTAGGAACCCAGATTACAATGATCAATAACCCACAGCTGGCATTTATTTTAAAAAATCTTGGTTTTGATTATCTGTTCATTGACTGTGAGCATGGAGGTTTTTCTTACAAAGAGGTAAGTGGGCTCACAGCCATGTGCAGAGCATTATCCATGGGAGTTTTAGTTCGGCCTCCCCAGGCGGACCGGCAGAATATTCAGATCTATGCTGATATGGGGATTGACGGATTGATTATCCCAATGGTAGAGTCAGCGGATACCATGAAAGATGTGGTAAGTTATGCCAGATATGCACCACTTGGAGTAAGAGGCGTTGCACAGGGACCGGTGACGGACTTTCGTGGAGTCTCTGATATCCGTGATTTATTAAAAGAGGTAAATGAAGAATTTTTGATTATAGCCCAGATTGAATCTAAACAGGGAGTGGAAAACTGCGATGAGATTCTGTCTGTTCCCGGTGTAGATGCTGTATTCTTTGGTATGATGGATCTTTCTGTCAGTTATGGAAAACCGGGAAAGGTGGAAGATCCGGTTCTGAAAGATAAAGTGAAAAAGGTGATTGCCTGTGCCAAAGAGCACAACATCATCTGTGGATATCACTTCTTTGGAAGACACGATCTTTCCTGGGGATTAGAGCATGGCATACAGTTGATTTCTTGGCGGTCGGACATTTCCGCCATGCAAAGCAGCTACAAGTCAGATCTTAGCTTTATCAAAAATCAGCTTTAAAGTGGATGAGCGGATTCCGAATATCTACGTAAATAACAGGATAAAAACCGGAAAACCGGTTTTCATAGAAGAAACTAAAAAGAGAACTGTTTTGAGCATGACTTGAAACGGTTACAAAAAGCAATTTAATTAGGAGGAAAAATATGGGTAAAGAGCTTATTTTTCAAATCATGAGACACGAGAAACCGGAAAGACCGGCATGGGTACCATTTGCAGGAATCCACTCTGGTAAATTAAAAGGCTACACAGCAGAGGAAATCTTAAAAGATTCTCAGAAACTGTACGAATGTCTTGTAGAAGTATCTAAAACATATGGCCCAGACGGAATGCCAATTATGTTTGATCTTCAGTTAGAGGCAGAAATCCTTGGCTGTGATCTGATGTGGGCACAGGACAACCCACCATCAGTAGCAAGTCATCCATACGAGGGAGATAACAAAGGAATCCCTTGCAAATGCATGATCCCGACAAAAGAATCCGGACGTATCCCGTTAATGTTAGATGCCATGACAAAATTGAAAGCAAAAGTTGGAGATGAGATTGCCCTTTATGGCCTGATCTGCGGACCTCTTACCTTGGCTTCTCATTTAAGAGGAAGTGATTTGTTCCTTGATATGTTAATGGACGAGGAATACGTAAAAGAGATCATGTCCTACTGTACAGAAGTTGCAATCAAGATGTGTGACTACTATATTGAAGCAGGCATGGATATTATCGCAGTGGTTGACCCGCTTGTAAGCCAGGTTGCACCGGAAACATTTGAAAGTCTGATGTCAGATTCTTTCAAAGCAATCTTTGATTACATCAGAAGCAAAGACAAATATTCTTTCTTCTTCGTATGCGGTAATGCAACTCCTCAGTTAGATGTTATGTGCCAGACTTATCCAGACGGTGTTGCAGTAGATGAAAACGTTGATATCAAATATGCAAGAGAAATCACAGAGAAATACAATCTTGTATTAAGCGGAAATATTCCTCTTACTACCGTTATGCTTCTTGGAAATACAAAAGATAACATTAAGTATGTAGTAGAAGAAATTGATGCAATTTCTGATCCGACCAACTTAATTGTAAGCCCTGGATGTGATATGCCTTACGACGTTCCAGTTGAGAATGCAGTAGCTTGTTCTCAGGCAGTAAAGAATACAGATTCTGTTCGTCCACTGATTGCAGGATACGAAGGAACAGAGGAAGAAAAAT
>JAUNBT010000335.1:0-1712 GCA_030526985.1 Lachnospiraceae bacterium
CACGATATGCGGGGGCGCTTGGAGCGGCGATGACAGCGGGAAAGCTGGATGCTGTAGAATTATAGAAAAAAGGAGGATATGAAGATGATAAAAGTAAATGCAATGGGTGATGCTTGTCCGATTCCAGTAGTGAAGACGAAAAATGCAATTAAGGAATTACAAGGAGCTGGAGAAGTGGAGGTTCTGGTGGATAATGAAATCGCAGTGCAGAATCTGACCAAAATGGCAAATCAGAAAGGTTATGAGGTGAAGTCTCAGAAACTGGCTGAGAAGGAATATCAGGTTACCATGGTAATTGGAGAAAATCCAACAGGAAAAAATGAGAATGCTGTAGTGGAAGAAGAGGCTGTTTGTATTCCAGATGCCAGAAAGAAGAATACTGTTGTGGCCGTTTCTTCCGCCTGCATGGGAAATGGTGATGATGAATTAGGAGCAGCATTGATGAAGAGTTTTCTTTATGCGTTGGCACAGCAGGATGAACTTCCTGCTACCATCCTATTTTACAATGGAGGAGCAAAGCTTACCTGTGAAGATTCACCGACACTGGAAGACCTGAAATCCTTAGAGGCACAGGGTGTGGAAATCCTTACCTGTGGAACCTGTATGAATCATTATGGATTATCGGAGAAACTTCAAGTGGGTGGCGTCACCAATATGTATGTAATTGTGGAAAAAATGACCCAGGCCAGTCTGATTGTAAAACCATGATTTATCTGGATTCCTCAGCAACCTCTTTCCTGAAACCGCCCAAGGTGGCAGAAGCTGTGGTACAAGCCATGCAGACCATGGGAAATGCAGGACGGGGAGCGCATGCCCCCACATTAAATGCATCCCGAATGGTGTATGATACCAGAGAAAAACTGGCTGGATTATTTGGTATCACAAACCCATCTCAGATTGCATTTACATCTAATGCAACAGAATCGCTGAATATAGCGATTCGTGGTGTTTTACATGCAGGTGATCATGCAATTACAACAGTCTGTGAACATAATTCTGTACTTCGTCCTTTGTATCTGAAAGAAGAAGAGGGGATGGGGCTATCAATTATATCGGCAGATGCCAATGGTAGAATTCGGTATGGAGAATTTCTGCTGAATCTTCAGGATAATACGAAAGCACTTGTGGTGACTCATGCCTCCAATCTAACGGGTAACGTCACTGATTTGAATTGGATTTCTCAGTTTGCAAAGGACCACCAGTTATTATTGATTGTGGATGCGTCCCAAACAGCGGGATCTATTCCCATCCATGTGGAAAAAATGGGTATTGATATTTTGTGTTTTACCGGACATAAAGGATTGATGGGACCACAGGGAACCGGTGGGATTTATGTGAGAGAAGGTTTGGAAATGATGCCTTTCAAAGTAGGCGGAAGCGGAGTTCACAGTTATGACAGACATCATCCATCTCAGATGCCTACCGCATTAGAGGCGGGAACCATGAACGTGCATGGAATTGCCGGATTAAATGCGGCGTTGGATTTTATCTCACAAATAGGAATTAAGGAGATTCACAAAAAAGAAAATATTTTAGCGAGACGGTTTCTTCGTGGAATCCATAATCTTCCGGGAATAATTTGTTATGGAGATATGGATGCAGAAACGAGAGCTCCTATTGTCGCCATGAATATTGGAACCATGGATTCAGCTGTAGTCAGTGATATCTTATGGGAGGATTATCAGATTTGTGTACGTTCTGGTGCCCATTGT
>JAUNBT010000335.1:1722-1971 GCA_030526985.1 Lachnospiraceae bacterium
TAGAACAGGGAGCGGTGCGTTTTAGTTTTTCTTACTTTAATACGGAAGAAGAGGTGGACCAGGCTATTGAGGCAATCTGTGAAATTGCTTCCGATGGTTTGGAAGAATAGAAATGAGAATAAAGAGAAAGTATCAAGTGATTACATTTTCGACAACAACGGAAGCCATGGCTATGGAGAAGAAGTGTGCCGAATATTCCATTCCAGGAAGATTGATACCGGTTCCAAGAGAAATTACTGCTGGATGTGG
>JAUNBT010000335.1:1981-2930 GCA_030526985.1 Lachnospiraceae bacterium
GTTTGGCTTGGCGAATCCTGGATGAAGAATTTGAAGATAATTATGATAAATTGAATTTGTTAAAGTTGCAGTTTGAAAAAATAGTAGGTATTGAATTATAAAAGAAAATACAAAACGGATTTGGAGTCCCTTTGACTGCAGAGTATATCAAATGTTACAATAGTATTATGAAATGGAATTAAATGTGCATTATAGTGAACAATAGCAAATTAATGATATGCTTTTACACATTGATGTGATATAGTATAAATGGCTTCAAAATATGCTATATCAATTCTAAAAAAACTGTATACTTTCACTCCTATCAGACATTCGAGTCTATGGTGAAAGTATACGGTTTTTTCTTTTTGTAAAATTTTTAGGACATATTTTGTAGAACAGTACAAAAAAATGCCTCATGAAATTGTGAAAAAATAAACAAATTAGTTGTTGTTAAATTATTATCAATATGATATGATAGTTCTAATGAAATCGAGCTAATACTTACTTTGGGAAAAAGGAGTTTAACTCTTTTGTGTAAAAACCAAAAGTATTGGACGCGGTTTTTTATTTTTTATCTTGTATTGTTAAAAAAAAGACAAAGAAAAGCGAAAAAGGAATAAGGAAGGAGCACCTATGAGCAGCAAAATTACTATCATTGGAGCCGGTAGTGTAGGATCTACAATTGCTTATACACTGGCCAACGGAGACATCGCATCTGAAATTGTCATGATTGACATCAACAAACAAAAAGTAGCAGGAGAGGTAATGGACATTGAGCAGGGAACCAGTTTCCGTGATCCGGTATCCATTGTGGCAGGAGAATATGAAGATGCAAAGGATTCAGACATTGTGATCATTACTTCTGGTATTGCCCGTAAGCCAGGTCAAACCAGAATTGAATTGGCGCAAACCAACGTAAATATTCTAAAAAGCATCACTCCGGAGATTGTAAAGCATGCACCAAAGG
>JAUNBT010000336.1 GCA_030526985.1 Lachnospiraceae bacterium
TATTAGTTAATGAAATATCCTCTAAGCCTAAAACTGCTATTGGTTTTGCATCTATAACAACTCCACCACTTGAACTTCTTTTTGCTAAATGCAGCAATCTGCATCCTTCTGCTCTCTTTGCCATTCTTAATCCTCACTTTTTAATTTAATCTTTAGTTTTATTGGCATATTAAAAAAGCCATCATTACAATCTAATGCTGATTGTATGGCGACTCTCTTAAATCCATATTCAAAGAACGGTGTACAAGGGCCTACAATAAGAATCACCTTTTCTGGTATCAGAGCTATTAATCTGATTGAAAAAGTAATTTAGTATTCCTTGAAACTTTAGATTTTTACTTATCCATGGTGCACAGCATTTACCATGCTTTATTGAATGCAGTGGACATTCCAAATTTGTACATGTACAAAATCCACTTATGTTTCTTGTATTGAAACCACTTATTTTGTCAAGCTCTCAAAAACAGTTAAAACATATTCCGCAACCATGCAATCCTGTTCTTCCGTTCCACCTCCTACGCCAAGCCCTCCTACAATCTTCCCGTTTACAAACAAAGGATATCCACCTGCTACCAGTGTGATTTTCGGATCGTTTGTCTGAATTGCCATCAAGGAACCGCCTTCTTTAGACCACTCGGCAACATCTTTTGTTTTACTCTGCGTAACTGCTGCGGTATACGCTTTGCCCGGTACAAGTGTGATACTAAGCACCAGTGCTTCGCCATAACGGCGATATACTCTAGGCAATCCGTTTTCGTCACACACCGCAAAGCTAATATCAAATCCCATTTCACGGCTTTTCTGCTTCGCCGCCTCACATAATTTGTCACATAACTCATCTGTTAAAATCATTCAAATAACCTCCTTGTAAAATGATACTTTCATTTTACAACAGGTTTTGGGATTCTTCTTGCCTATTCCTCTGAAAAAATTGCCTATTTCTTAACGCTTTCCCTAAGCCACTGTGCATCTTCCTTAGGAGGTTTGCCAAACATTCTTTTGTATTCTCTGTTAAATTGGGAAATGCTTTCATATCCCACTTCCAGAGCTGCTTCTGTGACATTTTTATTTTCATCCAGCATAAGCCTCTTTGCTTCTGTCAGCCGTAGCCTTTTTTGACATTGAAGCAGCCCCATGCCTACTACGCTCTTGAATTTTTGATGCAGAGTAGGGATACTCATGTTCCATTTTTCAGCAAGTTCTTCAACTGAAAAAGGTTTTCGATAATTTTCTTTTATCCAACTGTTCAGTTCATAGATCTCACCCGATTGTTGTATTTGAACGATACTCTGTAAAAAATGCTTTCCGCTGGGACCACAAAGAATCTGAAAAATAATTTCCCGCTTTATGTGCCGCCCCATAAAATCCCGTTGTATGGTATTGTCCAAGTTAGATAGAAGACTGTGAATGGAATCAATCACACTTTTATCAGCCTGTTCCATAATTTTCGCAGGAACAGCATCATCTAAAATTTGCTTTGCCAAGCCTCCATCTATCTCCATCATAACCTCATGAACTTCATTCAGGTTGAATGATATTGAAAACGCACAAAAATCTTGGTTTTCGGAAAATGCAAGTACATTACCCTTAGAAGGGGTATCTATTGACGAAACCGAATATTGCCCTGCAACATAATCAAGAATCCCGGATGGAGTATAAAGGTGCATAGAACCATCTAGAACAACAAACAAATAGGGCATGTTGTCTGGCGGCATTTGTAGTATTTTTGATTCTGTTCGATAAACGGAAAGATAGGAAAGTGGTGTGGCATTATAACCATCTAACAATTCCATGGAACGAACAAAAGCCATAATTTTCTTTAATGAATTTTGCACTTTCTCACCTCCGTAACCTATAAATCAAGTTTAGTCTCCGGGGAAAAGCAGCTCTAAAATAAAACACTTTTGCCATTTCTAGCTTCCTTTCAATCTCAAATTTATAACAAGTTTATTGTAACATTTCAATCTAAAAACGGCTATTGCAACTTCATCACTTTTCCGTTTGATTGCCCAAAAATTTGGATCTAAATGCTTGAACCTCTTACATTACTGGAAATTCCTCAAGCCAAATAGCTTTCATTTGTTTCATGCTCGGGATATTATAATTATTTAAATACACTAGATAGTCAAAGAATACTGAAAAATAAAGATTTATAAGCTAGAGATAATATTCTTATAGCTTATAACTACAAGGGATATAACAAGGTATCCCGTTCAATTAAAATGGTTCTAGAAATGATTTTTAAAAAGTTCTCCATTATACACTATATCTCTAAACTTTGTCGCTACATCCCATATCTGCTTTCCATTATATAAAACTATAGGTATAACTGCTGGCACCTTAAGATTCTTATCACTCTTTTTATGATTTGCATTCTTTTAATTTATTTTTTGTTTAAGTATTGACCGCTTTTTCTAAAAAAATATCCTGGAGTTTTTTATGAATTCAATTATTATATTGAAATTTTTAATTATTAAATCTTCGCTATCTTGCATAAGCTACATAAGCTTTTCATTAGGATATTATGTGTGAGCTAATAATAACCGTTTCACTTAAATTTAAAAGCAGATACATGATGTCCATATCATATACCTGCTTTCCTAAAGATTAATATTCGTATGGAACTCTATTTAATAATCTCATATTCAAAATCACTTTTAGCAGTTCCAGTTCCAACTCCTCCTATAGATATAGTTCCACCTGCAGGAATAGTTGAATTCCAATCTTCAGATTTTAATATAATATAATCACCATCTTCAGTCATTTCAGCATTCCAACATTGTGTTAATGTAAGATCAGATTTCTTTATTTTTAAAGACCATCCATTTATATCTGAATCAGTTTCATTTTTTAGAACCATATTGATGGTAAAACCGTTATCCCAGCTGTTTACTGTAGAATTAATAGAAAT
>JAUNBT010000047.1 GCA_030526985.1 Lachnospiraceae bacterium
ATGGAAAAAGCCAGTGTTGACATTCTATAAAAAACAAGATATAATAACGGAGTTTGGTTCGCTAACGAATTAGCACTCTACTATGATAAAGTAAACAGTGGGTAAAGGATGCAAGACTTTAGTTGACGCATGGTCGAAAAAAAGTTATAATCACAGGCGGACATTATTTTAACCTTTTGACTAAGGACAATAATTATTTAAAGGAGACTACTATGAATCAACGTTTGTTACATACTCCTCAGGGAGTCAGAGATATCTATGGAAGTGAATGCCAGAAAAAGAATGTGTTAAAGGATAGATTACATCAGGTTTTAAAGCATTATGGTTATCATGATATTGAGACCCCGACCTTTGAATTTTTTGATATATTTAACCATGAGAAAGGAACTGTGTCTGACACAGAGATGTATAAGTTCTTTGACCGGAATAACAATACACTTGTCCTTCGGCCGGATATGACCCCGTCAATTGCCAGAAGCGTGGCAAAATATTACGAGGATGAGACACTCCCTCTCCGTCTTTCCTATTTAGGTAATACTTATCTGAATAAGACTAATTACCAGGGGAAATTAACGGAATTTACCCAGATTGGAGCGGAACTTGTAAATGATAACAGTTCTTCTGCAGATGCGGAGATTATTGCTATGATTGCAGACAGTTTTCTTGCCGCAGGACTTAAGGAGTTCCGGATTGATATTGGACAGGTTGAGTTTTACAAAGGACTTGTAGAAGAAGCAGGATTAGACCAGGAAGACGAAGAGAAGCTCCGTGATTTGATTGAGAATAAGAATTCTTTCGGGTTGGAGAAGTTTTTGGAGAGTTTAAGCCTCCCCGATAGCGTGAACGCTGTATTTTTAAGCTTCACTGATCTTTACGGCGGCAGAGAGATTTTAGATAAAGTGAGAAAGATGACAGACAATGTCCGCTCTTTAAAGGCAATTGAGCGATTAGAGAAGGTATTTGAAATTCTTTCTGCATATGGATATGACAAATATATCAGTATTGATCTTGGAATGCTGACACAATACAATTATTATACAGGAGTGATCTTTAAAGGATATACTTATGGAACTGGAGATGCAATTGCAAAGGGCGGCCGTTATGACAGTCTATTGTCTCAATTTGGAAAGGAATCACCTTCGGTAGGGTTTGTAATTACAATTGATGAGTTATTGCTTGCATTGGAAAGACAGCAGATTGGAATTCCAACGGAAGAAGGAATGTTGTTTTTATTTGATCGTGATCAGGAAAGAAAGGCAATTAAAGAAGCTTCGATTTTAAGAAAGGAAGGAAAGAATCTTACTTTAATGAAAAAATATGAAGAGAGACAGCTTTCCGAATATCATTCCTACTGTAAAGCATATGGAATCAGTGAAATCCTGTATTTAAAATCAGACGGCACAACAGACACCTGGAAAGCGGAATAAGCAGAGGAAATGAGGAAGAAATAATTATGAGATATTTGACATTTGCCCTTGCAAAAGGACGATTAGCTAAAAAAACACTGGCATTATTTGAGCAGATTGGAATTACCTGCGAAGAGATGAAAGACGATAAAACAAGAAAATTAATCTTTGTAAATGAAGAATTAAAGTTGAAATTCTTTCTTTCAAAGGCGACGGATGTCCCTACTTATGTAGAATACGGTGCTGCTGATATCGGAGTGGTTGGAAAAGATACTCTTTTAGAGGAAGGCCGGAATCTTTATGAAGTAATGGACTTGGGATTTGGAAAATGTCGCATGTGTGTCTGCGGACCTGAAGCGGCAAGAGAGAAGCTTATGCACAATGAATTAATTCGTGTGGCTTCTAAGTATCCCCATATTGCAAAAGACTATTTTTATAATGAGAAAATGCAGACGGTAGAAATCGTAAAATTAAATGGTTCCGTGGAGCTTGCCCCTATTGTTGGACTTTCCGAAGTGATTGTGGATATTGTGGAGACAGGATCCACTCTTCGTGAAAATGGTCTTACAATTTTGGAAGAAATCTGTCCTCTTTCTGCCCGCATGGTTGTGAATCAGGTGAGTCTTAAGATGGAACAGGAACGAATTCGAAAATTGATTGGGGCACTTAGTGCTCTACCGATGTATCAGAAAGAAGGAAAGAAGGAAGAAGAATGAAGATTTTAAAAATTGAAAAGAATACAATCGATACGATTTTAAATGATTTATTAAAAAGAAGCCCTAATAATTATGGCGCTTATGAAGGCGCAGTTGCCGAGATTCTTGCTGCGGTAAAAGAAAAAGGGGACGAGGCTTTATTTGCCTATACAAAACAGTTCGATGGTGCAGTGCTTTCTGGTGACAATGTGGAAGTGACAGAGGAAGAAATCAAAAAGGCCTATGAACTAGTAGAGGATGATTTGCTTTTGACGATGAGAAAATCCATGGAGAATATTCAGGTGTATCATGAAAAGCAGAGACAGTACAGCTGGTTTGATTCTAGTGAAAAGGGAACGATGCTTGGACAAAAGGTAACTGCCTTAAATAGTGTAGGTGTTTACGTACCTGGCGGAAAAGCAGCATATCCTTCCTCTGTTTTAATGAATATTATTCCTGCGAAAGTGGCAGGAGTAAAAAACATCTGTATGGTGACACCTCCGGGAAAAGACGGCAGTGTGACGCCAACAACTTTAGTTGCGGCCAAAGAAGCCGGTGCAGATCATATTTATAAAGTGGGTGGTGCCCAGGCAATTGCAGCACTTGCATACGGAACGGATTCCATCCCGAAGGTAGACAAGATTGTGGGCCCTGGAAATATTTATGTCGCCCTTGCAAAAAAAGCGGTCTATGGTCATGTGAGCATTGACAGCATTGCCGGACCAAGCGAGGTTTTGGTTTTGGCTGATGACAGTGCAAATCCACGTTATGTTGCAGCAGATCTTTTGTCTCAGGCAGAGCATGATGAGCTTGCAAGTGCAATCCTTGTAACAACGAGTATGGAACTTGCCAAGCAGGTTGAAAAAGAGATCGAAGGTTTTGTGAAGGTCTTATCAAGAAAAGAGATTATTCAAAAATCTTTAGATAATTTTGGATATCTTTTAGTGGCAGATTCTATGGAAGATGCGATTGCAGTGACAAATGCCATTGCTTCAGAGCATTTAGAAATAGTGACCAGAAATCCATTCGAAGTCATGATGAAGGTAGAAAATGCAGGAGCTATTTTCCTGGGTGAGTACAGCTCAGAACCGCTAGGCGATTATTTTGCCGGACCAAACCATGTCCTGCCGACGAATGGAACTGCAAAATTTTTCTCCCCTCTCAGTGTGGATGATTTTATAAAGAAATCAAGTATTATTTACTATTCAAAGGAAGCTTTAGAAGAAGTTCATGAAAATGTAGAAAAATTTGCAACAGCAGAACACCTCACGGCTCATGCAAATTCAATTGCAGTTCGATTTGAAAAATAAGAAAGAGGGGACATGAATGGAAGCAAGAACAGCAGTCATAGAACGAAATACAAAAGAGACACAGATTTATCTTGAGATTAATTTAGATGGAAGTGGCAAAACGGAGATTGATACGGGAATTGGCTTTTTTGATCATATGCTCAACAGCTTTGCCCGTCATGGTTTTTTTGATCTTGTCTGCAAAGTAAAAGGTGATTTGTATGTAGATTGTCATCATACCATTGAAGATGTGGGAATTGTATTAGGACAGGCAATCGCCCGTGCATTAGGAGAAAAAAAATCAATTCGTCGTTATGGTTCCTTTATTCTTCCGATGGATGAGACCCTTGTTCTTTGTTCCATGGATTTGTCGGGAAGACCGTATTTTTACTTTGATCTTCCTTTTACGGTAGATAAGGTAGGGGAATACGATACAGAAATGGTCAGAGAGTTTTTCTATGCCATTTCCTATAGCTGTGGAATGAATCTGCATTTTAAATGGTTTCATGGAACCAATAACCATCATCTGATCGAAGCAGCTTACAAAGCATTTGCCAAAGCATTAGATGAAGCAGTAAGCATAGACGAGAGAATCAGTGGTGTTCTTTCGACAAAAGGTTCCCTTTAAGACTTTTAAAATTGTGAAATATATGATAAGATAAAAAAATGCAGTGACAAAAGAAGGAGGATATCAGAATGGATTATGTAAAGATTATTCCATGTCTTGATTTGGACAATCCGGTGGAAGCTGCCTGTTATTATAATGACAGCGGAGCCGATGAGATAGCATATTTTGACAGTAAAGCAACAAAAGAAGGCCGTGAGCCGAATATTAAAGAGATTAAAGAAATCACCCGCAGTGTGGATATTCCATTACTGGTCTGCGGCGGCATCCGTTGTATGGAAGATATTAAGAAGGTGCTTTATGCCGGAGCGAATAAGGTCTGCATGAATTCAGCAGCCATTGCAAATCCGGATTTGGTAAAAGAAGCGTCGGATCGTTTTGGCCGTGACAGAATTATCGTTGGCATTGATTTATCAACTATGAAAAACCCGGTAGAATGGGCGGTAAAGATGCAGGAGATGGGAGCAGGGGAACTGCTCTTGATTCATAACAATGAAGTGCCGGATTACATAAGTCTGGTAAAAGAAATCAAAAAAGAAGTCCGTATTCCGGTGATTGTATCAAGTTATGGGACAAAAGCGGAAGAGATGTGTGAAATGATTCAGGAGACAGACGCAGAATCCGTATCCCTCTATTCTTTAGAAAAGATGGATATTATGGAGATCAAACAGGGACTTGCCGCTGCGAATATTGAAGTGAATACATATGAGAGCCGTATGTCTTTTGATCAGTTCAAATTGAATAGCGATGGACTGATTCCAGTTGTTGTACAGGACTACAAGACAAACGAAGTTTTAATGGTTGCTTATATGAACCAGGAATCTTATGAAAATACCATCCGGACAGGAAAGATGACATATTATAGCCGCAGCCGTGAGGAATTGTGGGTAAAAGGTGAGACTTCCGGCCATTTTCAGTATTTAAAATCATTGACCTTAGACTGCGATAATGACACCATTCTTGCCAAGGTTTCTCAGGTCGGTGCTGCCTGCCATACAGGAAGCAGAAGCTGTTTCTTCCAGCCACTTTTAGAGAAGGAATATGACCATACCAATCCACTTACTGTGTTTGAGGATGTGTATTCTGTCATTATGGATAGAAAAGAAAATCCAAAAGAAGGATCTTATACGAATTATTTGTTCGACAAGGGAATTGATAAGATTCTTAAAAAAGTGGGAGAAGAATGTACAGAGATTGTAATCGCTGCAAAGAATCCGGATGCAGAAGAGATGAGATATGAGATTTCTGATTTCCTCTATCACCTTATGGTTCTTATGGCAGAGAGAGGCTTAGAGTGGAAAGATATTACCGACGAGCTTGCAGACAGAGAGTAATCAGGCATGAAATAAGGGTTTACTAATCCGTTTTTTGTGGTATACTTAAAAAGGTATGCAACAGACAAGGAGGTAGTTAGATGGCAGCATTAGGAGCAGCATTTGCAGAATATATTGTAAAATTTGTCATATTGGCAGCTGCAGCCGTAATTGGTGTGTTTGCAGGTATTAAGATTAAAACATCGAAACAGGCAAAGAAATCAGAAGAGTAGACAAAAAGAACAGACATTTCAACTGTCCCTGTGTATGAATTTAAAAAATTTTCATATGCAGGGACAAACGTGTGTAAATAGATGCAGGAGGAGAAGACAAGTGAAGAAGTATGGAGTAAATGAACTTCGTAAAATGTTTTTAGAATTTTTTGAGAGCAAGGATCATTTGGCAATGAAGAGTTTTTCTTTAGTGCCTCACAATGACAAGAGTTTACTTTTGATCAATGCGGGAATGGCACCGCTGAAACCTTATTTTACAGGGCAGGAGATTCCACCGAGAAAGAGAGTGACGACCTGTCAAAAGTGTATTCGTACCGGTGATATTGAGAATGTAGGAAAGACAGCCCGCCATGGTACCTTTTTTGAGATGCTTGGAAACTTTTCTTTTGGAGATTATTTTAAAAAAGAAGCCATTGCATGGACATGGGAATTCTTAACAGAAGTAGTAGGACTTGAGAAAGACCGCTTGTATCCTTCTGTTTATTTAGAGGATGATGAAGCATTTGCTATCTGGAGAGATGAGATTGGAATTCCGGAAGAGAGAATCTTTAAGTTTGGAAAGGAAGATAATTTCTGGGAGCATGGTGCAGGTCCTTGCGGTCCTTGTTCTGAAGTCTATTACGATAGAGGAGAAGAATATGGCTGTGGAAAACCGGATTGTACGGTAGGCTGTGACTGTGACCGTTATATGGAAGTATGGAATGATGTATTTACCCAGTTTGACGGGGACGGTAATGGCAATTATACAGAGCTTGAGACAAAGAATATTGATACCGGAATGGGATTAGAACGTCTGGCTGTTGTTGTTCAGGGCGTGGATTCTATTTTTGACGTAGATACCATTCAGGCAGTAAGAAATGCGGTCTGCGAAGCTGCCAAAACAGAATATAAGACAGATGAAAAGAAAGACATTTCTATTCGTCTGATTACGGACCATATTCGTTCTGCGACTTTTATGATTTCTGATGGTATTCTGCCGAGTAATGAGGGAAGAGGTTATGTCCTTCGTCGACTGATCCGCCGGGCTGCCCGTCATGGACGTCTTTTGGGAATTGAGGGCAAGTTTTTAGCACAGTTAAGTGAAGTGGTCATCAGAGAGTCAAAAGATGGTTATCCGGAATTAGAAGAAAAGAAAGTATTTATCAATAAAGTACTTACACAGGAAGAAGATAAATTTGACAAAACAATTGATCAGGGACTTTCTATTTTAGCTGAGATGGAAGCGGCAATGAAAAAAGCAGGAAGCAAGACTTTGGCTGGACAGGAGGTATTTAAATTATACGATACCTATGGATTCCCAATTGATCTTACAAAGGAAATTTTAGAAGAAAAGGGCTGTTCCATTGATGAGGAAGGCTTTAAAAAGGCCATGGAAGAACAGCGAAAGAAGGCCAGAGATGCCCGTGAAGTTACCAATTATATGGGCGCTGACGTGACTGTTTACGAATCGATTGATCCTTCTATCACATCGGAATTTGTGGGATATTCAGAATATGAATATGATTCAGAAGTGACTGTTATGACAACAGAATCTGAGATTGTGGAAGCTTTGACGGATGGACAGGCTGGAACGATTTTTGTAAAAGAAACTCCATTTTATGCTACCAGTGGTGGACAGACAGCAGATACAGGTATTATTACAATCGGTGACAGTGAATTTGAAGTAGAAGATACAGTAAAATTACTGGGTGGCAAAATTGGACATGTCGGACACGTGACAAAGGGAATGTTCAAAACCGGGGATAAAGTACATCTTGCAATTGACGTACGAAGACGTTTATCATCTGGAAAGAATCACAGTGCAACTCATTTGCTTCAGCAGGCATTAAGAGATGTTCTTGGAGATCATGTTGAGCAGGCAGGATCTCTTGTTACACCGGACAGACTTCGTTTTGACTTTACTCATTTTGCAGCAATGACAAAAGAGGAACTTCAGCGTGTAGAATCCATTGTAAATGAGAAAATCAATGCATTCCTTCCGGTTCATACAAAAATCATGCCAATTGAGGAAGCAAAGAAGACAGGTGCGAGAGCTTTATTCGGTGAAAAATACGGTGCTGAGGTACGTGTTGTCAACATGGGTGACTATTCTGTTGAACTTTGCGGTGGTACCCATGTATCTAATACAGGTACCATTACTGCCTTTAAGATTGTCTCTGAGGGAGGCGTTGCTGCAGGGGTAAGAAGAATTGAAGCTCTGACAGGTGATGGCGTTTTCCATTATTATGATGAGTTAGAACGTACCCTTTTGGAGGCAGCAAAACTGGTAAAATCAACACCGGCTAATCTTCTCACAAAGCTTGAACATATGAATGCAGAATTAAAAGCAACATTGAGTGAGAATGAATCCTTGAAGAGTCAGATGGCAAAGGAAGCTTTAGGCGACGTGATGGATCAGGTAAAAGAAGTAAAAGGAATTAAAGTCCTTGCGACAAAGATTGATAATATGGATATGAACGGTCTTCGTGAGATGGGTGACCAGTTGAAAGAAAAACTTGGTGACGGCGTTGTTGTCTTAGCTTCCGCAAAAGATGGCAAAGTAAGTCTGATGGCTATGGCAACAGATTCAGCAGTAAAGGCAGGGGTTCATTCCGGTAACCTGATTAAAGCCAGTGCCGCATGTGTTGGCGGCGGCGGTGGTGGCCGTCCTAATATGGCACAGGCCGGAGGAAAGAATCCGGATGGAATTGCAGACGCACTTGCAAAAGCTGTGGAGACCGTTGAAAGTCAGATTAAATAGTAACAAAAGTTCATACAATATAAAATATTCAAAAATATAAAAAAAATATTGACGAATCTGGATATTGTGTTATACTAATAGTAGTGCTTTTAAAATAATACCCATACAGTTGTATTAGGCACAATACGCAACTGGAGGGAGGTTAGGTGTGAGGCTATGTCAAACGTTATCGTTAAAGAGAACGAATCCTTAGACAGCGCACTTCGCAGATTCAAAAGAAATTGTGCGAAGGCCGGAATTCAGCAGGAGATTCGTAAAAGAGAACATTACGAGAAACCAAGTGTTAGACGTAAGAAGAAATCTGAAGCAGCAAGAAAAAGAAAGTATAAATAGGCTGTGTTATTTGTGCAGATGGAAGAGAGACCGAAAGGTCTCTCTTTTTTTCAATATTTATGTAAAGTAAATGAAAAAAATTGTGAAAAAAGTAAGTTTAACAATAAAATGAATTGACCAATTTGTAATTTAGTGGTAAGATTAATTTCAAGAGAAGTTGTTCTAAATGTATAATATAGCAACTCTTTGAAGGCGTTTTTTAATTATAATGACCAAATCAAAGTATTAGGAGGGACAATCAAGTGAAGAAAATTATTAATGCAGTGGACAAAGTAGAAGATCAGATGATTACAGGTATGGTGAAGGCATATCCACAGTATTTAAAGAAACTCGATTGCGGCAATGTAGTAGTAAGAGCCGACAAGAAAGAAGGCAAGGTTGCATTAATCAGCGGTGGCGGCAGCGGACATGAGCCTGCACATGGCGGATTTGTTGGAAAAGGTATGTTGGATGCAGCAGTTGCCGGCCCAGTATTCACTTCTCCTACCCCGGATCAGATTTACGAAGGAATCAAAGCAATTGCCACAGACAAAGGCGTTCTCATGGTAGTTAAGAATTATACCGGAGATGTTATGAATTTTGAGATGGCTGCTGAGATGGCCGAGATGGATGGTATTACAGTGAAACATGTCGTAACGAATGACGATGTTGCAGTGGAAGATTCTACATGGACAACAGGACGTCGTGGCGTTGCAGGCACAGTGTTTGTACATAAGATTGCCGGAGCAAAGGCAGAAAAAGGCGCAGATCTTGATGAAGTTCAGGCTGTTGCACAGAAAGTAGTTGACAATGTAAGAACAATGGGAATGGCAATCAAACCTTGTATTGTTCCGGCAGCTGGAACACCTGGTTTTGAGCTTGGCGAAGATGAGATGGAGATTGGTATCGGTATCCATGGCGAGCCAGGAACACATAGAGACGCTTTGAAACCTGCAGATGAGATTGTTGATACACTTCTTGAGAAAGTTCTTGCAGACATCGATTATAATGGCAGTGAAGTTGCAGTTATGATTAACGGCTGTGGAGCAACCCCATTGATGGAGTTATTTATTGTAAATAACAGAGTATCTGATGTATTGGCAGAGAAAGGAATCAAAGTTTATAAGACATTTGTCGGCGAATATATGACATCTATTGAGATGGAAGGATTCTCAATTTCCTTACTTCGCCTGGACGATGAGATGAAAGAACTTCTGGATGCAGAGGCTGATACTCCTGCTTTTAAGGCTTAAGATTTCTTAAAAAAGAATAAAAGAGGCGAAGCGGCCATAGTCCGCTTCGTCCCTTTCTTTGTACCGGGGAATATCTTCGGTATAGAAGTAAGATAAATTCAGGAAAGGAATGACAAGATATGACAGACAGTAAGAAAGTAATTGAAATTTTGAAAGCAATCGGTGATAAGATCCAGGAGCAGAAAGAATTTTTAACAGAACTGGATAATGTAATCGGTGATGGAGACCATGGTATTAACATGGCAAGAGGTTTTGGTGAGGTAGAGAAGAAGCTTCCGACTTTAGATGGAAAGGATGTCGGAACAATTCTGAAAACGACAGGAATGACATTGGTTTCTACCGTTGGAGGTGCTTCCGGACCCCTTTACGGAACGGCATTTATGAAAGCTGGAATGGCAGGTGCTGGAAAGAATGAGATTGAGATGACAGATTTTCTCAAGATGCTGGATGATGCTACCGAAGGAATTAAGATGAGAGGTAAGGCTACCACAGGAGAGAAGACAATGCTGGATGCAATTGTTCCTTCCATAGATGCAATGAAAGCAGAATACGAAGCTTCTAAAGATGCTAAGAAAGCATTAGCGGCAGGCGTAAAGGCTGCCAAAGAGGGTGTAGAATATACAAAGACAATAGCAGCAACCAAGGGACGTGCCTGCTATGTGGGAGAAAGAAGTATTGGTCACCAGGATCCAGGCGCAACTTCATATACAATGATGCTGACAGTAATCAGTGAGATGATTTAGGAGGAATCTTAATATGGTAGGACTTGTAATTGTATCCCATAGTGAGAAATTAGCTGAGAGTGTCGTAGAACTGGCAGCCTTGATGGCCCCGGAGACACCGATGGCTGCTGCCGGCGGAATGGACGATGGCGGTTTTGGAACCAGCTATGAGAAGATCTACAATGCAATTAATTCAATTTACACAGAAGATGGTATTGCTATTTTAATGGATCTAGGAAGTGCAGTGATGACAACAGAGATGGTATTGGAAGAGATGGGCGACCGGAAGATTAAGATGGTAGATTGTCCGGTTGTGGAAGGTGCCATATCAGCCGCAGTAGATGCCGCTGGCGGTGGAAGCTTGGAATCTGTTGTAGACAGTGCGAAGATGGCTCGGACTATGAATAAGTTCTAGTCGTTATTTAAGAAAAGGTTTCGTAATTCTATTTAAAATATGAGTGCCTTGTCTATTGTATTTAAGAAATAATAGACGAGGCACTCTTTTTGTGTTTGGCTAGATGTTTACATAAATTTTCAATACAGGGAAAGGATCATTTTTGCATTGTGGAATTTTTCGGATTGCCTAGTATAAAAATTTATGATATAATAATTTCGCTTTTTGATTTCGCATGATAAAGCGATAAAGAAGTAATACATAATAGAGAGGAATTTTTATGGCATCGAGTAATTCAAATCAAGCAATAAAAGTAAGGAGAGATAATTACCGTTATCTTACTGCAATTTCCTTTTGTGCAATTATAATTGTCTGGTGTGCATTGACTTACAGTGGATTAGTGAATGAGATTTTTATTCCATCTCCAACAGATGTAATCAATACAACAGTGGAGATGGCGAAAGATGGTAGTTTGTGGATTAACTGCTGGTATTCCATTAAGCGTGTTATGGTTGGCTGGATCTGGTCTGCAGTGACTGCTTTGCCGATTGGAATGGTAATGGCACGTTCGAAGAGATTCAGTGCAATAATTCAGCCAATCATCGAGTTTGCCAGATATCTGCCGGTAGTGGCATTAGTCCCGTTGACTATTCTTTATCTGGGAATTGATGAGACACAAAAGTATGTTATTATCTGGCTTGGAACCTTTTTTCAGCTGGTTTTAATGGTGTATGATACCGTGGCTTCTGTTGATAAAAATTTAATTAATGCGGCGAGGACATTGGGAGCCAGCAAATGGCAGTTATATAAAGAAGTAATTTTTCCGGCATCTCTTCCCGGACTGTTAGATGATTTTCGTATGACAATCGGATGGGCCTGGACCTATTTGGTTGTAGCCGAGATGGTGGCTGCCAGTGAGGGACTTGGATATATTATTTTAAAATCCCAGCGTTTCCTTGCGACAGACGTTATTTTTTCAGGGCTGATTACAATCGGTATTATCGGTCTGATTAGTGATTTCATTATGCGGCTGATTACAAAGATTATTGTACCATGGAGAGAAAGGCTGGATGATTGAGAATGAGTAAAGCAAAATTAATTGTAGAAGATTTGAATAAGACATTTCCTGCTAAGAGGAAAAAATCGGAACCTGTAACGGCACTTGCCGGTATTAATCTAGAGGTCGATGAGTCAGAATTTGTCGTGATTGTTGGTCCATCCGGATGTGGAAAGTCTACGCTTCTTAATATTGTTGGCGGTTTAGAACAGGCAACATCGGGAAGAGTGATGATTTCCGGTAAAGAGGTGACAGAACCGGGTGCCGACAGGGGAATGGTGTTTCAGGGATATAGCTTATTTCCCTGGCTCAGTGTCAGACAAAACGTGGAGTTTGGCCTGAAGATGAAAGGGGTTTCGAAATCCGAGAGAGAAAAGACAGCACAGGAATATATTGATCTTGTAGGACTTAGTGGTTTTGAAGAGTCATTTCCGAACCAGTTATCCGGTGGAATGAAACAGAGAGTGGCGATTGCAAGAACTTTAGCTGCAAAACCGGAGATTTTATTGATGGATGAACCATTTGGAGCTTTGGATGCCCAGACAAGAGTTGTTATGCAGGAACTTTTGGCAGATGTAAGTCGAAAGACACAAAATACGATTCTTTTTATTACTCATGATATTGACGAGGCTATTTTGCTTGGAAGTCGTATTTATGTAATGAGCAGGCGACCAGGAACAATCCGGGAAGTAATCGATATTGATATTGAGGGAGAACGAAATCATACGATTTTAGTGAAACCGGAATTTCTGGCAATTAAAACGAAAATCATGGAGATGCTCTGGCAGGAAAGCCAGGACGCAGCCCTTGATAAATAATAAAAAAACAGGAGAGATGAATGATGAAAAAACTTACAGCAATTTTATTAGTACTTGTACTTGCCCTGTCTTCTCTGACAGGATGTAAAAGCAGCACAGACACTGCACAGGAGTCTACTGGAAGCGGCGACAAAGAACTGGTTCCCATGACAATCGCCTTTTGTACCTGGGCTGGTTATGCACCGGTGTTCATTGCAAAGGAGTTAGGCTGTTTTGAAGAAGCCGGATATGATGTGACAGTTGAGATTATGGAAGATGAATCCACCTATGGTGCAGCATTTGTATCGAACAGTATTCAGGCTTTGGGACAGGTGCTTGACAGAGATATTATCCAATATGCGGCAGGGGCTCCGGAACAATATGTTTGCACCATGGATTGCTCTACTGGCGGTGATGGCCTGATTGCCACAGCAGACATTCAGACAATGGATGATTTGGCAGGAAAGAAAGTGGCACTTGATAAATCTGCAACTTCATACTTCTTTTTCCTTCAGGCATTAGCAGACAGCAATATTACAGAAGATCAGATTGAAATTGTTGAGATGGGAAATGATGCGGCAGGAGAAGCTTTCTTAGCAGGAAATGTAGATGCAGCAGTTACCTGGGAACCGGCACTGAGTAATTGTTCCGAAAGAGAAGGGGGACATGTTTTAGTATCATCAGCAGATTATCCAAAGGCAATTATTGACGTTTTAACAGTAAATAGTAACTTCGCCAAAGATCATCCGGATGTATATGAAAAATTGGCAGATTGCTGGAATAAGGCAGTGGCTTATTTGAATGAGAACTTCGATGAAGGGTGCGAGATTATGGCAGAAGGCCTTGATTTAGAAGTGGATGAAGTAAAAGCGGAATGTGAAGGAATCACTTTCTATGGAGAAGAAGAAAATGCAGAGTTTAATAATCCTGATACAGAAGAGAATGTAGTAGATATTGCAAATCTTGCAGCCTCTTTCTGGGTAGAAAAAGAACTGATGGATACAAACGATTTGACTGGTTTCTTCCCAACAATTGAAGAGTAATTTAATCTGATTCAAGCATGTACTCCACTTTTATGCCATAAAGGTATAAGTGGAGTATTGTTAAATGAATGATTAAAAAATTTTATTAAATTTTCTATAGACACAAAAAAACACTCATGCTATAATGTATTAATGTTTGGCGTGAATTCCAGTGGAGTTCTGTTTAACTTAAGAAGCATGAAAAGATGCAAGGAGGAAATATATAAGATGAGTTTACAGGTTGAAAAGTTAGAGCACAATATGGCGAAGCTTACAATAGAAGTAGAGGCCGAAGAATTTACCAAAGCAATGAAGGAAGCATATAATAAGCAGAAAGGAAGTATTTCGCTTCCTGGTTTCCGTAAGGGTAAAGTTCCTATGGCTTATCTTGAGAAGATATATGGACCTGAGATGTTCTATGAGGATGCAGCGAACATTGTACTGCCGAAGGCATATGAGAATGCAGCAACAGAATCCGAATTAGAGATTACATCTGCTCCTAAGATTGATGTGACACAGATGGAGAAAGGAAAAAGCTTTATCTTCACAGCTGAGGTTGCATTAAAACCTGATGTTACATTAGGCGAATACAAGGGACTTGAAGTTCCAAAAACTGTTGTAGAAGTAACAGACGAGGATATCTCTGCTGAACTTGTGAAAGAGCAGGAAAAGAATGCAAGAGAGATTACTGTGGAAGACAGACCTGTTCAGGATAAAGACATTGTCAATATTGACTATGCAGGTTCTGTAGACGGTGTTGCATTTGATGGCGGTACAGCTGAGGGACAGCCTCTTGTGATTGGTTCCCACAGCTTTATTGATACATTTGAAGAGCAGTTGATTGGTCATAACATTGGAGATGACGTGGATGTTAATGTAACATTCCCAGAGGAATACCATGCACCAGACCTTGCTGGAAAGCCAGCACTGTTCAAAGTTAAGATTAATGGAATTAAAGCAAAAGAACTTCCTGCAATCGATGATGATTTTGCACAGGATGTTTCTGAATTTGACAGCTTAGAGGAATATAAGGAAGACATTAAGAAGAAATTATTAGACCAGAAAGAGAATGCTGCAAGAACAGACAAAGAAAATGCTGTTGTTGACAAGGTAATCGAGAATGCTTCCATGGATATTCCACAGCCAATGATCGATTCTCAGACAGAGCAGATGGCAGAAGAATTTGCTCAGAGAATTCAGTATCAGGGTCTTACATTAGATCAGTACTTCCAGTTCACAGGTACTTCAAGAGAGAAAATGTTAGAGGATTTACAGCCACAGGCTAAGAAATCTATCGAGACAAGATTAGTTCTTGAAGCAATTGTGGATGCTGAGAAGATTGAGGCAACAGACGAAGATCTTGATGAAGAGTTAGGAAAGATGGCTGCTATGTATCAGATGGAAGTTGAGCAGATTAAGACAATTCTTGGTGATGATCAAAAAGATGCAATGAGAAGAGATATCGCAGTTCAGAAAGCGGTTACATTCTTAAGTGAGCAGGCAAAAGAAGTTTAAGAAGATAACGAGGAGAAAAATCCCATGAATAAGTGGGATTTTTTCCCGTATAATGAAACATACTGAGAAAACTTTTCAAAAAGTTTTAGATAGGGAAGGACAGGAGGGATTTTAATGAGTTTAGTACCTTATGTCGTGGAACAGACAAGTCGTGGAGAAAGGTCCTATGATATTTACTCCAGACTTTTAAAAGACAGAATTATATTTTTAGGTGAAGAAGTAACGGATGTAAGTGCCAGTATTATTGTGGCACAGCTTTTGTTTTTAGAGGCAGAAGATCCGGGAAAAGATATTAATTTATATATCAATAGTCCGGGAGGATCTGTGACCGCAGGTATGGCAATTTATGATACAATGCAGTACATTAAGTGTGATGTGTCTACAATTTGTATCGGTATGGCAGCAAGCATGGGTGCATTTTTACTGGCTGGTGGAACAAAAGGAAAACGTCTGATTCTGCCTAACGCCGAGGTAATGATTCATCAACCATCCGGTGGTGCAAAAGGTCAGGCAAGTGATATTAAGATTGTAGCAGACAATATTTTACGTACTCGTAAAAAATTAAATGAGATTCTTGCTGCAAATACAGGCAAACCATTAGAAGTGATTGAAGTAGATACAGAGAGAGATAACTACATGACCGCTAAGGAAGCTTGTGAATATGGTCTTGTTGACCAGGTAATTGAAAAACGATAACAGTATAGGGAAGATGAGGTGACCATATGCCAGCCCGTTCAGATAATAAACCGGTTCGCTGTTCCTTCTGTGGCCGATCCCAGGATCAGGTAAGAAAATTATTTTCCGGTCCTAAGGGTGCCTGCATCTGCGACGAATGTGTCGGAGTATGCATGGAGATGCTGGAGGACGAATATGAGGAACTGGAGACCGAAACCGGCATTAATTTATTAAAGCCGAAAGAAATTAAAGATTTTCTTGATGAGTATGTCATTGGACAGGATGATGCGAAGAAAGTACTTTCTGTTGCTGTTTATAATCATTATAAGCGAATTATGGCAGATCAGGATTTTGATGTTGAATTACAAAAGAGCAATATAATCATGCTTGGTCCTACTGGATCTGGTAAAACATTGCTTGCCCAGACATTAGCGAAGCTTTTGAATGTACCATTTGCCATTGCAGATGCCACTGCACTGACAGAAGCAGGATATGTTGGTGAGGATGTAGAGAATATTCTTTTAAAGATTATTCAAGCTGCAGACTATGACATAGAGCGGGCAGAACATGGTATTATTTACATTGACGAGATTGACAAGATTACTCGTAAGTCAGAAAATACTTCCATTACAAGAGATGTTTCTGGTGAGGGAGTGCAGCAGGCTTTATTGAAGATTTTGGAAGGAACAGTTGCTTCTGTACCTCCTCAGGGAGGAAGAAAACATCCACATCAGGAGTTTTTGCAGATTGATACTACGAATATTTTATTTATTTGTGGTGGAGCTTTTGATGGACTTGAGAAGATTATTGAAAACCGAATTGGTAAGAAATCCATTGGATTTAATGCTGATATTATGGAGCAGCATAGAAAAGATTTAAGTGTTTTACTGAAGAAAGCACTTCCTCAGGATTTTGTGAAATTTGGTTTGATTCCTGAATTTATCGGAAGAGTGCCAGTTGTTGTATCTTTAGATGAACTGGATGAAGAAGCACTTGTACGTATTCTCACAGAGCCAAAGAGTGCGATTGTGAAACAGTATAAGAAGCTTTTTGAATTAGATGGAGTCGAAGTGGAATTTGACGAGGATGCGCTTGTGGCAATTGCAAAGAAAGCAATCGCAAGAAGCACCGGAGCCAGAGGACTTCGCTCAATTATGGAAAATATTATGATGGATATGATGTATATTGTACCATCAGACGATACAATTCTTTCCTGCCGAATTACAAAAGGTGTGGTGGAAGGAACGGAAGAGCCAGTTTTAACCTATGGTGAAAAA
>JAUNBT010000048.1:0-9595 GCA_030526985.1 Lachnospiraceae bacterium
TCATGTGCGTGTTCCTTCAAAGAAATATCATGACTTTCTTCTTCCATGCCATTAGAAAGGATGCTCACATGAGTCCCATATACGCCACATTTTGCTTTTTTTTCCATGGAGGCACTGACATTTGGAATACCAATGGAGTTAAATTGTTCTATAAATTCTTCCGGGTTTGGTAATAAATCTAAGAGTGCTCCGAAAAACATATCGCCGGAGATGCCCATTTTACATTCTAAATATAATGTTTTCATTTTTCTGGTTCCTTTCATTTTTTCAATCAGAATCCTTATATTATCTGTGATTGGATTCCACAGATTTGTTATGTTTTTTCGTCCTAATCTGTGGAACGGGGGGTAAGATCAAGAAATACACCTTCAAAGTCGTCGCCGATCGTGGCAGTGATTTCATTGTATCCGGATATGGCCTGCGAAAAATCAGACTGTTTTAACTGGATTCTTGCACAGCCATGGAAAAGTCGGATGCGAAAATCCGAGTAACCTAATTGTCTTAGGGATTCTTCTGAACGCTCAATCTTTGTAAGATCTTTTGCGGTTATGCTTGCTCCTGATGGAATCCGTGTGGCAAGGCAGGCATAGGAAGGTTTCAATGCGGTAAAAAGTCCCGCTGCTTTTGAAAAAGCACGTACCTGTTCTTTCGTGATGCCCGAAAGACGCAGTGGAGAAAGAACGCCAAGTTCCCTGATTGCTTTCATACCAGGACGGTCATCTACATCATCCGATGCATTGGTGCCGTCGATTATCGTTGTATAACCGGCGGTGCATGCTCTTTGTTTTAATGCAGTAAACAGATTTGTTTTACAATAATAGCATCGGTCGGATGGATTCGAAGCGATGGTCTTGTCAGAAAGGATATCGAGCTCCACAATGGTAAGTGGAATATCCGATTCTTCTGTTAACCGGGCGGCGTCCATCAGTTCAAATTCCGGCTGGAAAGCAGTTTTGATAAAATAAGGCTTTATATCGCAGCCACACTGTACGCCCGCCCATAAAAGGTAGGCAGAATCCGTGCCGCCGGAAAAAGCCAGGGCAGCTTTTGGGTGCTTAGAAAAAAATTGCTGTAGTTTTTTTGGAACACACTCTGTAAAATCCATAAAAATCTCCTTTCATAAATCTCTGTAAAATCAGAAAAGCCCACAAAAAGAAAACCCGAGAGGGTACTTTTTGTTGGCTTATAGCTTCGTGCTAATAATTGGATTCGTTCCATATTTGTATTATAATAAGCTTACTTGAAAAAAAACGATATGTCAACCCGAAAAAATAAAACCAAATGAAAGAAGGATGCCTCTTATAGATAGACGCGTCAAAAAGATAGGAGGTATCACATTGGAAGAAGGGACAGAATCTATTATGACAGTGAGACCAGAAGTTAGATTTCCTGTAGTGGAAAAGGAAGAGTGCCAAACGGAGAAAAAAATGGAATCGCTTGTTTTGGATGAGCTAATTGATGAGTATCAGCCGGAGGCTTACCGTTACAGTGTCTTGCTTATGGGTAACCGGGAAGATGCATGGGATTTGCTTCAGGAGACCTGGATACAGGTATACAAAAAACTTTCTCATTTGCAAGACCCATCCTGTTTTAAGAGCTGGTTTTACCGGATTCTTACGAGGAACGGGTGGAGAATGAAGAAAAAACAAAAACGGGAAATTCCGGTAGAAGACATTTTTGAACAGTATGAGCCGGAAAAAGAAGATTCCTCTGAAGAACATTTTTTTCAAATAGAGCGAAGAGAACTGTTGATGGAGCAAATCAATTGCTTAAGGCCCAAATTAAAAACCGTCGTTCTTCTATACTATTATAATGATTTTTCAATTGAGGAAATCAGCAAAATAACGGGAAGTCCGAAAGCAACTGTAAAATCCAGATTATTTCAGGCAAGGAAGCAGTTAAAAACAGCAATAGAACAAGACGAAGATCAATGGAGGTAAGCATATGAAAGAAGATAGATTGGATCAATGGATTAGAGAAACTGTGAAAGAGGAAAGCAATAAAATTTCTGTCCCGAATCAAAAAGAAACAATTCTTACTGCATGTAAAATGGAGAAAAACAGGAGTAGATTTCAGCTGAAAAAGGCAGCAGCCTTAGTTGCGGTTCTTTGTATCTTATGTACCGGTACTGCATTGGCAGGAGGAAAGGTGGTTTCGCTGATTGGTTTAAGTTCACCGGATAAAAATGTAACAAAATATGAACAGACTAAAGATTTAGAAAAAAAAGCAGGTATTGATGCAGTAACCGTAAAACAATTTAAAAATGGTTTTCAATTTACTTCGGCAGGAATCGTTGATGTAGCTGGGAAAGATGAAAACGAAAATACGGTAGAAAAATACAAAGAAGTGTCAGTAGAGTATGGGAAAGGGAAGCAGGCGGTCTCATTAAGTCTGATGTCTGCTGCCATTCATACAGATAGCTATGAAAAATGGACACAGACAAATTATAAAGATATTTTGTTATACTCTACGACGGATCATTATAAATTTGTCCCTGTCGATTATGAACCGACAAAAGAGGAGCTTGAGGCGGAAAAGAATGGGGAACTATATCTTTCCTATGGTACCGATGAAATCGAAGAGGAGGATTATGTGAGTGTATGCTGGGAAAAGGATGGAGTATCCTACAGTCTTCATACAATGAATCGAATAAGTGAATCAATTTTAATCAATATGGCAGAAGAATTGATTGAAAACGGGAAATAAAATTGCAAATCCTTTTCCATTCTGATATAATCCAAAAGTATGTGTTGAAAAATGAATGGAAAAGGATGAATAAAATGAATCGATTGCAAATGAGAAATTCGCTGCTCCTCTTACTTACGGCAACAATCTGGGGAGTAGCTTTTGTTGCCCAGAGCGTGGGAATGGATTATGTGGGACCTTTTACCTTTAATGCAGTAAGAAGCCTGATTGGTGGGGTAGTTCTGATTCCCTGTATTTTTTTGTTGAACAGCCTGGATAAAAAAACGGATTGGACAAAAAAACAGGGCGGAAAAAAAGAGCTGCTCATCGGCGGTATTTTGTGTGGTATTTTTCTTTGTGCGGCAAGTAATTTTCAGCAGTTTGGTATTCTCTATACCAGTGTTGGAAAAGCTGGCTTTATTACAGCCTGTTATATTGTACTTGTCCCGATCATCAGCCTGTTATTTGGAAAAAAGACACGGATTACAATCTGGCTTTCTGTGTTATTGGCAGTTGTGGGACTCTATCTGCTCTGTATGACAGGTTCTTTCCGTGTTGGAAAGGGAGATATTCTAGTATTAGTAAGTGCATTGTTATTTGCCGGACATATCTTGTCATTGACTATTTTGCTCCTAAAGTGGACGGAGTGAAGATGTCGTGTATTCAGTTTTTTGTATGCGGAATTCTCTCTGCAGTGCCTATGATTTTGATAGAAAAACCAATGATTTCCCAGCTTTTGCAGGCCCAGATGCCAATTCTTTATGCTGGAGTCATGTCCTGCGGGGTAGCTTATACGCTGCAGATTGTAGGACAGAAAAATATGAATCCGACAGTGGCATCTTTGATTTTAAGTCTGGAATCTTGTATTTCAGTATTGGCAGGATGGCTGATCCTTGGACAGAAACTCTCAAGTCGGGAGCTTTTGGGATGTGCGGTGATGTTTGGAGCGATTATCATGGCCCAACTTCCTCAAAAAGAAGAAAAAGAAGGAAATTCTTACTGTACAAAGAAAGAAAAATAGTCTATAATAAGTAAGGCTTTTTAACAAAACACAAGATAGAGAGGAAAAAATAATGTCAGTTGCAAATGATTTCAGAAAAAAAGCAAGAGATGGTTTAAGCGGTCGGTGGGCAACAGCAGTCATTACCGGTTTAGTGGCTTCTATATTAGGAGGTTCTAGTTTTTCCGGACAAGCAGCCAATATGGCAGAACGTACATCGGATAGCAGCACTTTTACAGAGCTTTTTTCCAGTATTAGTCCGGTAATCCTTGCGGTTGTTATGGGGATTCTTTCCATGGCACTTGTCTGGAGTATCCTGATTCTGATTATCGGAGGCGCGGTTAAGCTAGGTTATGCAGAGTTTAATTTGAATGTCGTAGATCAAAGAGAAGTGCATTTTGGTGATCTGTTTGGCGGATTTAGCCGGTTTGGTCAGGCATTTTTGTTACAGCTATTGGTGACGATTTTTGTTTCCTTATGGACGCTTCTATTTATTATACCGGGAATTATAGCAGCATACCGGTATTCTATGGCATTTTTCATTCTTGCAGAACATCCGGAGATGTCTGCGATGGATGCGTTAAGAGAATCGAAGCAGATGATGGCAGGAAACAAATGGCGTCTGTTTTGTCTCCAGTTCAGTTTCATTGGATGGATGATTCTCGGAGTCATCACCTGTGGAATTGGTCTTTTGTGGGTGAATCCATATTTGAATGCAGCAGTTGCCGCATTTTATAGAGATATTTCTTATAATGATGGACAATATGCTTAGAATGAAGTAAAAAAGCGATAAAAATACAGTTTTTATGTGCTGTATTTTTATCGCTTTTTTTGTTGAAACAGATGACAAATTTTGTTTGTTGTTATATAATATAACTTATTGACACGGTAACACTTTAAAGCGAAAGAAAAAAAGCAGAAAAAGTTGTCAATCGAAAACTTAAGGGAAAGGAACTAAGAATAGTGAAGATTATTGTTTGTATCAAACAGGTGCCATCTTCTTCTGAAGTTGAGATCGATCCGGAAAATGGCACGTTGAAAAGAAGCGGTTCTGAATCAAAAACCAATCCATATGATTTGTTTGCCTTAGAAGCTGCTTTGCGAATAAGGAATCAGGTTGGAGGGACAGTGACTGCACTTACGATGGGACCGGATCAGGCAGAAGAGATGATGAGGGATGCTTACATGATGGGAGCGGATGATGCTGTAATCTTATCAGATAAAAAATTTGCAGGGTCAGATGTTCTTGCCACCAGTTATACGTTGGCGCAGGGAATCCGGGTGCTAGAAGGTGCGGATTTAATTATCTGTGGAAAGCAGACGACAGACGGAGATACTGCTCAGATTGGACCAGCGATTGCAGAACATCTGGGAATTCCCCACGCGGCCTGGGTTAGTGAAATCACGGAGGTTACGGATAGCCAGATTTCGGTAAGGCAGGATTTGACTCATGTATTTCAGATATCCAGGATGGAATATCCCTGTCTGATTACAGTGGAAAAAGATAGTAACGTGCCAAGACTGCCTTCTTATAAATTAAGAAAAGAAACAGAGAAGAAAGAAGTGCGGATTCTCCATTTTGATGCATTGCCGGATAAGAATTTAAGCCGTTACGGTTTAATTGGTTCTCCGACCACAGTAGAGAGGATATTTGCTCCCGAGAAGATGGGGAGCCGTCAGTGGATAGAAGGAACTGCCATGGAACAGGCAGAAAAATTAACTGAATTATTTGTAAAGAAAAAATTTATTTAGGAGGATGGAAGATGGAATTATTACATTTTAATGCAGCAAGGTGTGATCTTTGCGGTGAATGTATCAAAAAATGTCCATTCTCGGCCCTTTCCATGGGAGAGGAAGGCATTGAAGTGAATGCAGCATGCCGGATGTGTGGAGTCTGTGTAAAAAGCTGTCCCCAGGAGGCAATCCGTTTTGAGCAAAAAGCTGGGACAGTAGATAAAAAGGAATGGAAAGACATATTAATCTATGCGGAACAGGAAAACGGGCAGATCCATCCGGTTGTCTATGAGCTGATTGGCGAGGCGAAAAAGTTAGCTGAAAATGTCGGCTATAAAGTACATGCTGTTTTAGTAGGAGACGAGGGAACGAAGGAAAATGCAAAAAAGCTGATTCCTTATGGAGTAGAACGGATTTTTGTATATGAACACGCCGGCTTTTGTGGATTTAAGGCAGACTGCTATACCGATGCACTTGCAGATTGTATTTCTACACTGAAACCATCTGTGGTGCTTGTGGGAGCTACTTCAACAGGAAGATCATTGGCACCAAGGCTTTCCACTCGTTTTCATACGGGGCTGACGGCAGATTGTACGAAGCTTATGATGAAGGAAAATACAGATTTGGTTCAGATACGTCCGGCGTTTGGTGGCAATGTTATGGCTCAGATTCTGATTACAAACAGCCGTCCCCAGTTTGCCACTGTCCGGTATAAAGTAATGGATAAAGCAAAAAAAGTTCAAAATCCTGTAGGCAGGATTGAAATCTGTCCTGTTTCGGATGAATTGGTAAAATCAGCAATTACGGTGCAAAAGATTCAACCAATCGAACACAAACGCTCGATTGAAGAGGAAGATGTGCTTGTAGTAGCGGGACGTGGAGTAACGTCAGATCAGGATATGGAGATTCTTTGTGAACTTACAAAGGAACTGGGTGGACAGCTTTGCTTTACCCGTCCGATGGTGGAGGAAGGATATGGAGATACGGCCCATCAGATTGGCCTTTCCGGCCGGACGGTAAAGCCGAAATTGATTCTTACTTTTGGTGTATCCGGTGCAATTCAGTTTACCGCATGTATGAACAGTGCGGAATGTATTGTGTCAATCAATAACGACCCGGGGGCCCAGATTTTTGACATTGCCCATTACTGTATAAACGGGGATGTATCAGAGATCGCACCTGCCTTGCTTAAGCAGGTAAAAAAAGCAAAGGAGGAACAGCCAGATGCCATTTCCTTATAATAAAATCACCTCAGAAGGAGTAGAATATTTAAAAAATGTAACAGCTTGCGAGAGAGTAAAAGTAAAAGAAGAGATATCAAAAGATTATTATCACGATGAAATGCCGGATTACGGTATTTTTCCACCGGAAGTATTTGTGGAAGCCCTTACGACAGAGGAAGTGTCCGCAGTGATGAAATATGGGTATGACCATAATATTCCAGTGACGGTCAGAGGTGCGGGGACCGGTCTTGCCGGAGGCGCTGCTTGCAAATGTGGCGGTATTTTATTATCTCTTATAAAAATGAACCGGATTGATCCGGTAGATAAGATGAATATGACAGTGACAGCCCAGCCCGGTGCTCTTTTGACAGAAGTGTCAGCGGCTGCGGACGAGGCAGGACTTTTCTATCCGCCGGATCCTGGTGAGAGAACAGCGTCCATCGGTGGAACTGTAATTACCAATGCAGGTGGAATGCGGGCGGTCCGCTATGGTGTGACGAGAGATTATGTCAGGGCAATTGAGGCGGTACTTCCGGATGGATCAATTGTAAATCTTTCTTCCAATGTAGTAAAAAATACAACCGGATATGATATCAAAGATTTGGTTATTGGTTCGGAGGGGACTTTATGCATTGCCACGAAGGTTACTTTGAAATTAATCCCAAAACCGAATTGTACCCAGACCCTGGTCATTCCCTTTGACAGTCTCGAAACCTGTATAGAGTGTGTGCCAAAACTTTTACAGCTTCCTTTTATTCCGACTGCAGTGGAATTTTTGGAAAGGGAATTGCTTGAGATTGTCGAAAGACAGCTCAATAAAATGTTTCCGGTGCCGGATGGAGAAGCTGTATTGATTGTTATGTACGATGGCTCTTCTAAAGATGAGCTTAACAGTGCCTGTGATTTAGCAGCAGATACTGCATTGAATGCAGGAGCTATGGATGTCATGCTGGCAAATTCACCAGAACGAATTGGCTCTGTCTGGAGTGTAAGGGCAGCTATTTTGGAAGGAATGAAAGCAGATTCTGTGGGTCAGGAGGAATGCGATGTGGTAGTTCCCCGTGCAAAAATTGCCGAATATGTGAAAGCAGCAAAATCTATTGGCAGAAAACACGGAATCCGTGTGGAACCGTGTGGACATGCTGGAGATGGAAATATCCATACAGAAATGTTGAGAGATGCAGGGATGTCGGAGGAAGAATGGAAGACGAATACCCATAAGTGTCTGACAGAGCTTTATGCTTTGTCAAAGAAACTGGGTGGACAGCTCTCCGGTGAACATGGAATTGGAAACGGGCGTCTTGACTATTTGGAGGATTTTGTGGGAACGAGGATGAATGACTTATTTAAATCAATCAAACTTGCATTTGATCCGAAACTTGTGCTAAATCCAGAGAAAATTATAAGCTTTAAAAAATAATGGAAATCAATGAGGGAAAGAGAGGTTTTTCGCATGATAGATAAAAATAAAATGCCGCTGGCTATGGGAGTAGCCTTTGTTGCATTTACAACTCAGTTTGGAGGAGGCTTTGCCTCCGGTGCACAGATTTATCAGTACTTTATTAATTACGGAATCTGGGCTTTGATTTTGCCGGTACTTACCCAGGGACTGTTAGCTCTGTTTTTCTGGACTGGATTAAAATATGCCTATCGACATAAAACATATGATTACAGAGCATTTTCAGACAGTTTTTATGGGAAATACAGAGGACTGTTTTCCAATTTATATGAGCTGACCTATCTGATTATGATTGCCACAGCTTCTGCGGCAGCATTTGCTACAGGTGGTTCTACGCTTGCTCAGCTTACTACAATTCCGTATTGGCTTTGTACATTGGTCATCGGAGCATTTATTTTTGTGATTGCACTTTATGGCACGAATATTGTAAGAGCGGCAGCTTCTACTTTGTCCGTCATCATCATAGTGGGTCTTTTAGTTGTTTTAGTGCCGAATATTATCGCCCAATGGAATACGATCGTGACATCAGGTGCTCATTTAGCGGCTGGGGAACTTCCGGTTGGTTCTACGGAGAGCGGACTGTTTGGGGCAGCACTTTGGAGCGCCATTCTTTACTTTTTATTTCAGCTGCCATCTGTTGGACTTATGTATCAGCACGTGGAACCTCTCACAGATGAAAATCAGATTGATCGAGCCTGTGTATATATGTTCCTTGTAAATACCATTGCCATGGTGTTAGCGGTTGTCGGTATGCTTGCTATTGCGTATACACCGGAATTAGAAGGTGCAGCAGTACCGATGTTGATTTTTGTGCAGAATGGAGTGGGAGCAAAGATTTTAACACCGATTATTTCTATTCTTATGATCTTGGGTGCGGTTTCTACAGGTGTCAATATGGTATCCGGTATTGTAACCCGTACTGTAAATGCATTGGAGAAAAATATGGATGAAGATAAAAAACGTTCCGGACATATGACAAGAAATATCATTTTCTCTTTCATTTTTACACTGATTGCATTTGGAATTGCCCAGTTTGGACTGATTAATGTAGTAAAGAAAGGGTATGCATATTTAGGATATGCAGGATTGATTTCGGTTGCAATTCCATTCCTTTTCTACCTGATTTGAGGAAGAAGAAAAGAAAAGGAAGTATAATAAAAGAAAATCAGAAAAAGAAAAACGCTGTAAAAAACAAAGATATTTTGTTTTTTACGGCGTTTTTGTTGTTGTATAGTGTAACAATTATTGAGATTCTTTTTTCAAATTGGTTGACAATAAGAAAAGAGATATTTATACTAAAAGCTATTAGATACTAACGAGACAGGAATAAATAGTAATTTATAACTGTTTATGGGGAAGACTACATGAGGTGACTATTGTGAAAAATAATTTAGAACTGAATACTTATTTATCTGAAAAAATTGACAGAATGATAAAGGGAGCAATGAGGGCAACATTGCAGAACCCGAAGGAGAGTATTTTTCTGGCACGTTT
>JAUNBT010000048.1:9605-17310 GCA_030526985.1 Lachnospiraceae bacterium
TTTCTCTTTTTGCAAAAAAAGCAGATGGAATCCGCAATACATATGGACAGCTAGGCAAGCATATTCCTCCATTTTTGGTTGCAGGAATTACGAAGAAAGGGGATTTGCACTGTAAAGGATGCTACAATGAAAGGGCAGAGTATCTGTCAACGTCCCAAAAAGAACTTAGCCGGGAAGAGTGGGGGCGGATCTTTAAGGAGGCCAGTGATCTTGGAATTAGTATGGTACTTTTATCCGGTGAAGAACCGCTTGACAGAAGAGATGTGTTAGAGGAAGCAGCACTTCACAGATCGATTCTTTTTCCTGTATTTACAAATGGTAAAATGCTAAAAGAGTATGGTATGCTTTTTGATGAGAATAGAAATCTTGTTCCTGTATTAAGGTTGTCAGTTGAAAAAAATGCTGTGGAAGGCGGATTACAGGATACTTTTTGTGAAAATATGGAAGAGCGGATGGATGCATTGAAAGAGAAGGGGATTTATTTTGGCGTATCTGTTAGTGTGACAAAAGAGAATTTTGAAGAAGTAACAGGAGAAACATTTCTCGAATTTTTAGAGGAGAAAGGTGTTGGGCTTGTAAACTTTGTGGAGTTTGTTCCCGAAAGAATCAAGGAGAAGGGGCTGGCACTGGAAGAAAAAGATAGAATAGAACTTGAAAATAGAATAGAAGCACTTCGAATGGAAAAAAAGACGATGTCTTTTATTCATTTTCCGGGAGAAGAAGAAAAAACAGGAGGCTGTTTAGCTGCTGGAAGAGGATTTTTCTTCATAGATGCAGCCGGTGGGTATAGACCCTGTCCTTTTTCTCCTTATTCAAGCTGTAATGTAAAGGATAAGACTTTGCTTGAGGTATTGGATTGTGAAGTGTTTACGAAAGCGCAGTAGAAAGGCGGACAAAATGAAAGAAAGATTCAGAAGATTTATGCAGGGAAGATATGGAGCTGACGATTTATCAAGAGCTCTTATGGTGGTTGTAATTATAGCTTTTGTGGCAGGAATGTTTACGGATGGAATGCTGTCGATTATTTTTAGTGCAGTCGGCTGGGCTTCTATCCTTTTTGCCTATATTCGTATGTTTTCTAAGAATTATACAGCGTGCTGGGCACAGAATCAGAAATATTTATCAGCGAAAAACCGTTTTCTTGGTTTTTTTAAGAAGCAAAAACATTATGCGGCTCAGAGAAAGACCCATCATATTTACACCTGCCCCTCATGTGGACAAAAAATTCGAGTACCGAAGGGAAAAGGAAAGATAGAGGTACGATGTCCGAAGTGCAGCACCACATTTATTAAAAGGAGTTGACGAAGAAAAATATTATGTTTGGATATATTATAATCAACCAAGGTGAGATGAAAATCAAAGATTTTGAGATTTATCATTCCTACTATTGTGGACTTTGCAGAAGCTTAAAGGCAGCAGCAGGTAAGAGGGGACAGCTGACATTAAGCTATGATATGACATTTCTTGTCATGACACTTACTGCTTTATACGAACCGCAGACAACAAGGAAGAGCTGTCGTTGTGAGGCACATCCGGCAAAAAAACATTTAGAAAGAAGCAATATATTTTCAGATTATAGTGCAGATATGAATTTGATTTTGTCTTATTACAAATGTATCGATGACTGGATTGATGAAAAGAAGCATAGCAGGCTGCTCTATGCCAGAATGCTTCAAAAGAAGATGAAAGAGCTTCAATCTCCATATGGAAAAAAGATGAAGAAGATTTCCAAATGTTTAAAGGAAATTCGGGAAGGGGAAAAGAACTGTGATTCTAATCCGGACCGGATGGCGGGGCTTTTTGGTCAGATTATGGGAGAGCTGTTTGTCTGGCAGGAAGATGAATGGAAGGATACGTTGTATCGAATGGGATTTTATCTCGGAAAATATATCTATCTTTTGGATGCTTACGAAGATGTTGAGGAAGATAAAAAGAGGGAAAATTATAATCCCTATCTTTTGGAAAAACCACTCTATTCCTGGCAGCCAGTTTATGGAGAGCCAGATTTTGATGAAAAATGCGAACAAATGTTAAAGATGATGATGTCAGAGTGTTCAAGAGCATTTGAGATGCTCCCAATTATAAAATATGGGGATATTTTAAGAAACATATTATACTCTGGTGTCTGGACTAAATTTGAGATAGTAAAAAACGAAAGAAAAAAGAAACAGGAGGAAAACCATGAAAGATCCATATGAAGTACTCGGCGTGGAAAGAGGAGCCTCTGAAGAAGAAGTAAAAAAAGCATACCGGAAACTGAGCCGCAAATATCACCCGGATGCCAATATTAATAATCCGCATAAAGATCAGGCGGAGGCAATGTTCAAAGAAGTCCAGCAGGCCTACGAACAGATTATGAAGGAAAAAACCGGAGGAGGACAAACGGCAGGCTATGGCGGCAGCAGCTATGGGAATCCCTATGGCAATCCTTTTGGCGGAGGCTATGGCAATAGTCAGGGGGATTCGCAGTCTTCTGGGTCAGATACACATTTGCAGGCTGCAGCGAATTACATTCGTAATGGATATTACAACGAGGCATTGAATATTTTATCCCAAATGGAAAATAGAACAAGTCTTTGGTATTATTACAGTGCCTGTGCCAATCAGGGTGTGGGTAATAATATGATTGCGTTAGAACACGCCAAACAGGCTCTTTCCATGGAACCGGATAATTGGCAGTATCAGTCTTTAGTTACTCAGCTTTCCGGTGGTGGCGGCTGGTATCAGACCAGGCAGAATACCTATGGCGGTCCAATGAGCGCAGGATCTGATTACTGCATGAAATTATGTCTTTTAAATCTTGTCTGCAATATGTGTTGTGGTGGCGGATTGTGCTGTGGCAGCCCGGGCGGCGGCAGAATGTATTTTTAATATTTTTAGTGTAGGAGGTTTCAATGGAAAAGAAGAATATTCTTGTGACGCTGGATGAAAATTATGTTCCTCCATTAAAAGTGATGCTTTATTCTTTGTTTCTCAATAATCCGGGAGAGGAATTTCATATTTATCTGCTGGGGGAAGATTTCCCCGAAGAAAAAGCAGAGGAAATCAACAGACTAATAAAAGGTTTTCATGGAGAATTCAGCCTAATCAATGTGCCGGAAGGGATTTTTGATGAAGCCCCGGTATTTCGCCATTATACGAAGGCAATGTATTATCGGCTTTTAGCTTCCACTGTGCTGCCTTCTGGTATTGACAGAATTCTCTACCTTGATCCGGATATTCTCATCATTAATCCGGTGAAAGACCTGTATGATATGGAATTGAACGGGAATCTTTTTGGGGCAGGAATCCATGAAGATGTGATAGGAATGACGGAATATATGAATAAGGTGCGCCTTTCCGCTTATGATGCAGAAGGATATTTTAACTCCGGTGTACTTGTAATGGATTTAAAGGAACAAAGAGACAAGATATACCCAGAAGATATTTATGCCTATGTGGAGAAACACAAAAATGAGCTCATTTTACCGGATCAGGATATTTTAAATGGACTTTACAGTGATAGGATTGAACCTTTTGATGACAGTATGTATAATTACGATGCGAGGAAATTTCAGCGGTATCTATTGCTTAGCAAAGGGGTTAAGACCATTGACTGGGTGATGGAACATACGGCAGTTCTTCATTTTTGTGGAAGGAATAAACCATGGAAGCCATATTGTAAAAATCGTTTTGCACTGCTCTATAAACATTATGAGAAGAAGTGTAAAGCTTGGGAAAAGCATATGAAAACAGAAGAATAGATGTTCACAAAACCCTCACAAAATATTGGCAGGAATGTCTTGACAATAGAATGGATTAGGAATAGAATAGATAGCATGCTATATAAAAATATATAGTATGCTATCTATTTCTATGAGGAATTCTATTAGAAAGGGGGACGAAGAATGTGGCATGATATAGGAACAGAGGACGAGAGGAGATTAGGTCCCATCTTTAAGCAGATTAATATACGGTGTATGAAGGCTTTTAATAAAAAGATGGAGAAGCATAATCTTACTTTTCCACAGTCTGAGATACTGCTTTTTTTAGGATGTATGGATGGCCAGCCTGTTTCTCAGAGACAGATTGAGATGCATCTTCATCTCAAAAACCCTACTGTTACTGGTCTTCTAAAGCGGTTAGAGGAGAAAAACTATGTGAGCCGTACAATCAATCCGAAGGATAAGAGAAGCCATATGGTCGTTCTTACGAAGGAGAGTCAGGAGCTTTTGTCGGTGATGCGCCAGGAAGGCGAGGAGATGGATCAGAAGCTGATTGAGGGGCTTTCCGAGAAAGAGATAGAACAGTTGTTTTGTTATCTGAATGTTATTTTAAATAATATTCCAAAATAAAAGGTATGAAAGAAAGGAGTTAAACTATGATCCGAACTTTAGCAGGATATGTCAGGGAGTTTAAGAAGGATTCCATCCTGACACCAGTTTTTATATGCTTTGAAGTTTTATTCGAAGTAATTATCCCGCTTCTTTTAGCTGCGATTATTGATAATGGTCTTGGCAAAGGAGACATGGGATATGTGGTAAAGATGGGAATACTGATGCTTGTTGTATCGATGCTGTCTTTGGCGAGTGGTGCGTTATCAGCCCGATATGGAGCGAGAGCTTCAGCAGGTTTTGCAAAAAATTTACGACAGGGGATTTTTCACAAAATACAGGAATTTTCCTTTTCCAACATCGATAAGTTTTCTACCGCCGGATTAGTAACCCGTCTGACGACAGATGTGACCAATATTCAAAATGCATACATGATGATTTTACGAATGTTTGTGAGGGCACCCATCATGATGGTATGTTCTCTTGGAATGACCATTTACTTAAGTCCGAAGCTTTCTATGATCTTTTTGGTGGCATTGGTATTTTTGGCGGTTATTTTATATTTTATTATGACGAGAGCATTTCCGGCATTTCAAAGAGTGTTTAAGAATTATGATAACTTGAATTCAAGTGTACAGGAAAACTTAACGGCAATCCGTGCCGTAAAGGCCTACGTAAGAGAAGACTACGAGATCGACAAATTCCACAAAGCGACAGGCAGTTTAAAGAAACAGTTTATTGACGCAGAGAAGTTAGTTGTCCTTAATATGCCGGTTATGCAGTTTGCGATGTACAGCTGTATTTTACTGCTTTCCTGGCTGGGTGCAAAATCTATTGTGGCAGGTTCCATGACAACCGGACAGCTTATGAGTCTTTTTAATTATTCCGCACAGATTCTGATGAGTCTTATGATGGTGGCCATGGTATTTGTTATGGTTTCTATGGCGAAGTCATCTGCAGACCGTGTATCTGAGGTTTTAAGTGAGGAATGCGATCTTGTAAATCCCGAAAATCCAGTAATGAAAGTAAAGGATGGTTCTATTGTATTTGAAGATGTAGATTTTATGTACAATAAGGAAAAAGAAACTGCCACTTTATCCGGTTTTAATTTAGAGATTCAATCTGGTGAGACAGTGGGAATTTTAGGAGGAACCGGAAGTGGAAAAACTTCCTTTGTCCAGCTGATACCAAGACTCTATGATGTAAAAAAAGGAAGCGTTAAAGTCGGCGGTGTTGATGTCAGAGAGTATGATATTGAAGTTCTTCGTGATGCAGTTGCGATGGTACTTCAAAAAAATGTTCTTTTTTCCGGTACAATCAAAGAAAATTTAAAATGGGGAAATGAACAGGCGACAGACGAAGAGATGAAGAAAGCCTGTGAACAGGCCCAGGCAGATGAATTTATTAAGACCTTCCCGATGGGATATGATACAAGAATTGAACAGGGAGGAACCAATGTTTCCGGTGGGCAAAAGCAGAGACTTTGTATTGCAAGAGCATTGTTGAAAAAACCAAAGATTTTAATTTTGGATGATTCTACCAGTGCAGTGGATACAAAGACCGATGCCTTGATTCAAGAAGCATTCAAAAAAGAAATTCCGGATACAACAAAATTGATTATTGCCCAGAGAATTTCTTCGATTGAACAGGCAGATAAGATTATTATCTTAGATGATGGAAAAATCAATGCAATTGGTACCCATGAAGAGTTATTGGCTTCCAATTATATTTATCAGGAAGTATATGAGTCCCAAAAGAAAGGAGGCGATGAGGATGGCAGATAATCGTGGACCTTCCGTTGGCAGACGAAAAGGAATGGCAAGAGGCCCAATGCCGAAAAATCCTGGAAAAATCCTAAAAAGATTGATGGGATATATGTTTAAGGATTACAAAATCCACATGCTCATCGTTGTAATTGCAATTCTTTTCAGTTCTCTTGCAAGTGTGGCAGGAAATTTATTTTTAAAGAACCTGATTGATGATTATATTACCCCAATGCTTGGAGATGGAGGAGCCGGATTCGGTGCCCTTTTAAAAGCATTAGGAATTATGGCAGTCATCTATTACACCGGTGTATTGTCTACTTACCTTTATAATAGGTTAATGATTGAAGTGTCTCAGGGAACTTTAAAATCGATTCGAGATGATATGTTCTCTCATATGGAGAAGCTTCCAATCAAATATTTTGATACTCATGCCCATGGCGATATTATGAGTCATTATACCAATGATACAGACACACTTCGCCAGATGATCAGCCAGAGTATTCCACAGCTGTTATCTTCTGTGGTGACCATCGTCAGCACCTTTGTATCTATGGTGGTCTTAAGTCCGATTTTAACCGTGCTTGTCATTTTGATGGTTGTTTTAATGGTAATGGTATCAAAACAAATTGGAGGAAGAAGTGCCCGTTATTTCCTTGCCCAGCAGCAGGATTTAGGTGCGGTAAATGGTTATATCGAAGAGATGATGGATGGGCAGAAAGTTGTCAAGGTTTTCTGTCATGAAGAGAAAGTAAAAGAAGAGTTTGATGCGAAAAACGAGAAATTGTTTCACAGTGCAGATAATGCCAATGCATTTGCCAGTATGTTGATGCCGATTATGGCGAATATGGGTAACATTAATTATGTGCTCACAACAGCAGTGGGATGTTTCCTTGCAATTGGCGGCGTTGGAGGTCTGACCCTCGGAAGTCTGGCATCCTTCTTACAGCTGACAAAATCCTTTAATATGCCAATCAATCAGGTGGCTCAGCAGTTTAATTCGATTATCATGGCACTTGCCGGTGCAGACCGGATTTTTACTCTTTTAGATGAGAAGGTGGAGGATGATAATGGATACGTTACTCTTGTGAATGCTAAGGAAGATAAGAATGGACAGATTGAGGAAGTCAAAGAGAGAACCGGACTGTGGGCATGGAGACATAAACACGGAGACGGCAGTGTGACTTATGCAAAGCTTCAGGGCGAGGTTGTCTTTGACGGTGTAGATTTTGGATATGAGGACGATAAGATTGTTCTCCATGATATTAAGCTTTATGCTAATCCGGGACAAAAAGTAGCCTTTGTAGGTGCAACCGGTGCCGGAAAAACAACGATTACGAATCTGATTAACCGTTTTTATGATATTCAGGATGGAAAAATTCGGTACGATAACATCAACGTGAATAAAATTAAGAAAGATGATTTGAGAAGATCCTTAGGTATTGTTCTTCAGGATACCCATTTGTTTACCGGAACAGTCCGGGACAATATCCGTTATGGAAAATTGTCGGCAACAGATGAAGAGGTTATTGGTGCAGCAAAGCTTGCCAATGCTCATAGTTTTATTGAACATCTTCCGGACGGCTATGATACAATGCTTACTGGAGATGGACGGAATCTATCTCAGGG
>JAUNBT010000337.1 GCA_030526985.1 Lachnospiraceae bacterium
TCAAATGATTTGGGATACCTTTTCGTATATTATTTATTCTTTTGCTTTGTTGTAAAATAAGAAATTTAGTGTTAAAATGTGTTAGGGATGACTAACTAAAACTGAATAGGAAGTAGATAAAATGGAAGAATTGTATGAAATAGAGAAGAATGGATTTCGCTTGTAGAAAAGATATGTAAAGTTGGGGAAGAAATCAAATAAATAAGGCGCAGAAAGAAGATTTGTGGTAAGGAGCATGAGAAATGAAAAGAGAAAATTGGGATAAATTTGCGGGCATTTATGATGTATTTATGAAGAAAGATCATAAAGCCTATGAAAAAATGTATAAGCTCATTGGAGAACGGGTAAAAGGGCGCATAGTCTTAGAACTTGCTACTGGAACCGGATTGATAGCGAAACACATTGTGAGGTATGCAAAGCATATAGAAGCTACGGATTATTCGTCTAAAATGATTGAGGAGGCACGGAAGGGAAATTGCTCTTCCAAACTTCATTTCTCTGTGCAGGATGCCTGTAAGCTTCCATATGTAGATGGGGCTTATGATGTTGTTATTATATCCAATGCGCTTCATATTATGTCAACACCGGAAAAGGCATTACAGGAAATTAAACGAGTTCTAAAACCGGACGGTTTATTGATTGCCCCGACTTTTACGCACGGGAAAATGAATTTTCTTAAGAAATTGTTATCTAAAATGATGGGGTTGGTTGGATTTTCAACCGAGAATAGATGGACGGCAGAAGAATATTGCGAATTCTTGGAAAAACAGGGATGGAGAATACAGAAAATTGCGGTTTTAAAGGCATCGTTTCCATTGACTTATGTAGAATGTAAAGCGAAAAATGTATCTAAGATGAACATAGAGAAAATGAGGTGTGTCGATGAAGAAGAATAAGGCTGTATTAGAGATGAGAGAAGACTTGATTTCGGTGTACGGAAATGAAAAAACAGAACAGATTATCCGGCAAGCAACAGCGGATTACAATAAATTATTAAACGAGTACAGAAATCTTCCAAAAGCTGTAAAAACTCACACCAGTTTGATTTTTGCACAGGTTTCGATATACAGGATACTGAAACAGGATAATCCACATCAAGCGATGGAACTCATGGATATTTACTCGCGAAAAAGCGGTGCAAAAAAGAGGAAAATGTTTCTAATGATGCTAAAGTTGCCTGTATTAAAACATTTATTCATTCGTATTTTTACATTTTGTACAAAAAATATGTTTGGCGAAAAAAACGGATTTCAGGTGAATTTTCGAAAGACAACAAAGAAAGAATTGCAGTTTGATATCATGAGATGTCCATATTGTGAATATTGTACAAAATGCGGATGCCCAGAATTAGCAAAAGTATTTTGCGATAATGATATCTATAGTTACCAGGATCTACCAGGATTGAAGTTTGTACGAAATGAAACATTAGGAACCTCAGGCAAGAAATGTGATTTTTATTATAGCCAATCATAAATTTTATAGTGAAGTAATGAAGAGGAATATAATTATGAAGACTAAGTAATGTTATTTGTAGGGAAAATCAAGGAAAGTAATACTTCAATCAGTACTTATATGGAGCTATTTGGATATTTGGGGAAATATAGTAAAAATGTTTAATAGAACGATGCCTTTCACTATTAGTGAAGGATATCGTTTTGTTGATGAATGAGAGATATATTTGAAGTCCTAGTGATTATTCGTTATGGAATAGAGGCCATTCAGTAACATACAAGTCAATTACAGCATGAGTTTTTTGATTTGTGATTTGTGGATTAAAAAATTCTTACATATTTTTTAGATATTTAGTAAAATAAATACAGAAAGATCAAGCAATTACGAGATAAATAAGGATTACCATTTCTTCATATTCAGAGGAATGCAGACTACCTTATATCTGTCAATTCGCTGTATCGTTTCAAAATATTATTATGGAGGACAGGAAGATGAAACGAGTAAAAGCAGCATGTATTACACAGACATTGCATTTTCAGCTAAAGGAGGACATTGAGCACGATTATGCAGTGAAATTAGTAAGGGAAGAAGTAGAAAAATATAAGAAACAGATGGATAAAGCAGGAACCAAATATAAGATTTTAAAAGAAGAAGATCAGAAGGATGGTTCTGTTATTATTGAGATAAAGAAGCAGTATAACACGTCACCGGTGGGAGAGTATTTGAATTAGGGCATATGCCGGTAAGGCATTGTTTATGTCATCAGCAGTCATGCCTTCAGGTGGATTCTGTATGTACCTGTTTCTTATTATTTCATAAATTGTCTTCTCAGCATCATTTTCTTTTTCTACTGTATTCCCGTATATAACCCAAAAGAACAAGCTGTTCTTATCCTAAATCACTATACGGAAAGGGGGAACAAAGCAGAATTCCTGTACCGGGACACTCGGTTCAGGCAAGGGGATAAGGTGATCCACTAGAAAAATGAAAAAAAATGAAGAAACATAAGTTCTATGGGAAATAAGATTGCGGAATGTACACTATTATGTTATAATTATGTACAAATAAAAGGAGGTGTCAGTCGTATGCCACAGATTAGACCAATCACAGATTTAAGAAACACGAATGAGATTTCAGATGCCTGCCATTCTGCAAAAGAGCCAATCTTTATCACAAAGAATGGATATGGGGACATGGTCGTAATGAGCATTGAGACCTATGAACAGATTGCAGAAAACCATCGGATTGATGATGCAATTGCAGAAGCAGAGGCAGAGTACCAGGCACAGGGCGTTTTATTAGATGCTGCAGACACATTAGCTGGATTAAGGAGAAAGCACCTTGGATAAATACAAAGTGAAATTACTGGCAAGAGCAGCCCGTGATCTTGATGAGGTCTACAATTATATTGCGGATGAGTTCAAGGAGCTTGGGACAGC
>JAUNBT010000049.1:0-6699 GCA_030526985.1 Lachnospiraceae bacterium
AAAACCATATTCTCCGGAAGTGGAGACATTGCCGGCCAGTCTTTGATATTTGGTCCAAATTTGATCTCTACGGAAGGATCTGCTACTCCCTTGCTGTCAAAGACACGATTTTCATAAATTGTCTTATCAAAGAAGTATTTTGGATGAGAATAATTCACATCTAAATCCGTTGCTGCAGTTAAATAACCTTTGTTTGCCGCTGTTGCTGCGATAGAACGGGCATCCATCAGAGCAACGGAGGCAATCTGTCCATTCTGAAGCTTAGAGCCTTCTCTGTTCGGGAAGTTTCTGGTCGAATGACGGATACTCAGGCCATTATTGCAAGGCGTATCCCCAGCACCAAAGCACGGTCCACAGAATGCTGTTTTAATAATCGCTCCGGTTGCCATCAGGGATGCTGCCGCCCCATTTTTCACAAGCTCCATGAAAATCGGAGTACTTGCCGGATATACACTCAGTGTAAACTCATCCGGTCCAATGCTCATTCCCTTTAAAATGTCAGCTGCGTCGCAGATATTTTCAAATCCACCACCGGCACATCCTGCGATAATTCCCTGTTCAACATAAAGCTTGCCATCTCTTACTTTATCCTTCAGTGTAAAATCAACCTGTCCGTCTAAGCTTACCAATGCTTTCTTTTCACAGTCATCTAAAATGTCCATCAGATTCGCATTCAGTTCTTCAATTGTATAGGTATTGCTTGGATGGAAAGGCATTGCAATCATCGGTTTAATGGTACTTAAATCAATTGTAATCATACCGTCATAGTACGCAACCTTATCCGGATTCAATTCTTTATAATCTTCACTTCTGCCGTGAATATCATACCAGTCTTTGATGACACTGTCTGTCTTCCAGATAGAAGATAAACAGGTTGTCTCTGTGGTCATAACATCAATACCGATTCTGAAATCTGCACTTAAATTCTCCACACCAGGTCCTACAAATTCCATAACCTTATTATTCACATATCCATTGGCAAATACTTCACCGATAATGGCCAGTGCCACATCCTGTGGTCCTACGCCAATCACTGGCTTTCCAGTAAGGTAAACGCCGACTACTCCAGGCATATTGATATCATAGGTCTGGGAAAGCAACTGTTTTACAAGTTCCGGACCACCTTCACCCATAGCCATCGTTCCAAGTGCACCATAACGGGTATGGCTGTCAGATCCTAATATCATCTTTCCGCCACCGGCAAGCATCTCTCTTGCAAACTGATGGATGACTGCCTGATGAGGAGGTACATAGACTCCACCATATTTTTTCGCACAGGTAAGACCGAACATATGGTCATCTTCATTAATGGTACCGCCTACTGCACAGAGACTGTTGTGGCAGTTAGTAAGAACGTAAGGAATCGGGAATTTTTCTAATCCTGACGCTCTGGCTGTCTGAATAATTCCCACAAATGTAATATCATGAGATGTAAGTTTATCAAATTTAATCTTAAGCTTATCCATATTGCCGGATGTGTTGTGAGCTTCTAAAATACGATAGGCAATGGTCCCCTTTGCTGCCTCTTCCTTTGTTGGAACCTGATCACCCAGTTTACTTTTTAAAATAGCATCTGCTTCTTTGTTATCGGCCACGATTTCTGTGCCGTTTAAAAGATAAGCGCCGCTGTCAAATACATTGATCATCTTTTTCCTCCTGTCATTGCTGCATATTTATTCATTATTCGTTAATAGAATACTTACGTAACAGTGACATTGTATCACAGCTTTGGCTGTTGTGACAAGCCTCACTTACTTTTTCCTCCTTTAAATCCATTACTTTTTCATTTTCGGACGAAAAATAAGTGCTGCAAGATAAGAGAAAATTAATGCAGAGGAGGTCCCCACTGAAGCTGACTGAAATCCTCCTTCAAACAGACCAAGAAATCCTTTTTTATCCACTGCTTCCCGGATACCATCCCACAGCTTCCACCCAAAACCGGATAATGGAACCGTAGCACCGCAGCCGGCCCATTTAGCTAATGGTTCATAAAGACCGAGTGCACCTAAGATTACTCCTGCCACAACCAAAAGAACCATAACCCGTCCCGGAAGAAGTTTTGTATGATCTAATAAAAGCTGGACCAGCACACAAATCATTCCTCCTACAACAAATGCTTTTACATAATCCATATTTCTTCACCTCATTCTTCCCGTTCTATGATAATTCCATGAGCAATCCCCGGCACCGGATTTCCTTCATTAAAACTGACTGTAGAAAACAGGGCTCCGGTCGGTACAAAAAGAATCCTCTTCCATTTTCCATCCTCTAAATTTTTTAACAAAAAGGCCGCAAGTACCGATGCCGAGCAGGCACATCCGGAGCCGCCGCTGTGGGTATCCTGCCTTTTAGGGTCAAAAATCTCAATTCCACAATCCATATGAAGCTCTGAAATGTCTATCCCATTGTCTTTTAATAATTTAAGTAAAATCGTCTGTCCGATTACTCCTAAATCTCCTGTAACAATTTTATCATAGTCCCTTATTGATCTGGAAAAATCCCGAAGGCTTTGATAGATCACATGACTTGCAGCCGGTGCCATGGCACCACCCATATTCTGTGCATCCCGCACACCATAATCTACAATTTTTCCTGTCGTAATTCCTGTGATTTTCAGTGGAACCTTCCCTTTTGGATCCGGCTTCTTTGAAAGAACAAAAGCACCGCTTCCGGTTACGGTATAGGTTGCCGATAAAGGCTTTTGGTTTCCATATTCTAAAGGATATCGAAACTGTTTTTCTGCACTTCCAAAATGACTGGATGCAAGGCAGAGCACATGATCTCCATATCCTGCTGCAACAGCCATCGCACCGAGAGAAAGTGCCGATCCAATATTAGCACAGGCACCATAGAGTCCAAACAGGGGAATATGAAGGGGTTCCATTCCAAAGGATGTGGCAATCAGCTGTCCGAGCAAATCTCCGGCAAAAGCATATCGAATTTCTTCACTGGAAAGTCCCGCCTTTTTTATTGCCATCTCTCCGGCAGTCCTTAAAAATTTACTCTCCGCTTCTTCCCAGGTATTCGTTCCAAACAAAGGATCCTCTATACTCTGGTCAAATAATTTTCCCAAGGGCCCTTCCCCTTCTTTTTTCCCCACTACAGAGGCCCGGCTTCGAATATACACCGGTGTATCAAAAAGCAGACTCTGACTTCCTCTTTGCAGCTTCATTTCATCATCCCTTTCGCTTTTCATTTTATATCAATGTTTTTAATTTTGTGTAATTGAATACTATTACATTAATAAGACCTATTTAGAATGTGAAAAAAGCAAAAAATTATTCTTATTCTTTAAAATTTGTGATTTTTTTCAGGAGAAACAATGAATTTTTACAGAAAACTTTAATAAAACAATCGCACAGCGGGTAGATAAAATGCAGACAAACAGCTTGTAGATGCAGTCGCAGCTTTCTTTTTATCCTCACGAACAGAATTTTTTCCGCAAATGCTCTAGTGCCCGTTTTTCAATTCTTGAAACATAGGAGCGGGAAATGCCAAGGAGCTTTGCCACCTCCCGCTGGGGAAGCTCCTCGCCGCCATAAAGTCCATACCGCAAAATGAGGACCTGCTTCTCCCTGTGGTCCGAAAGTGCAGCCAGCTCCTCATATAGACGTTTCACATTGCTGGAATAGACCAGTAAATTTAAAATATTATCATCCTCACAATGGATAATATCCATAAAGCTGATTTCATTTCCCTCTTTATCCATTCCAATTGGCTCGTATAAGGATACCTCTTTGGAACACTTCTTTTCTTTTCTTAAAAGCATTAAAAGCTCATTTTCTATGCAGCGGGAAGCATAGGTCACAAGCCGGTTTCCTCTTGTCTCATCATAAGTGTTCACTGCTTTTATAAGACCAATAGTTCCAATGGATATCAAATCATCCATATCCCGTTCCAGGCTGTTATATTTCTTAACAATATGGGCTACCAGCCTCAGATTATGCTCCACCAGCTTATTGCGTGCCTCCAAATCTCCGTCTTTTAACCGTTTCAGATAATAACGTTCCTCCTCTTTCGAAAGAGGCTTTAGAAATGACTGCATGAAACACCCCGGAACCTGCATTTTTATATACTATATGCAGAAGGGTTTTCCATTGTTCGAAAAAGACTTAATCTTCTTTCCGGCGAAGCAGCCAGCCCTCTGGGATCTTCTCGCCAAAGTCAACATAAAGCATCTGTTTTGGATGGGGTGCGGATTCCATCTCGTTTCCATCTTCATCCAAAATCCGCTTCACTGTCAGATACAGATTCTCTCCATCCGGATTCATGACTTCTATCGTCTCACCAACAGAAAATTTATTTCTCTGCATCAGATAGGCATCCCCATCTTCGTTATGTCCCTCCACAATGCCAATGTAAGTATATTCTTTTACATAAGTATTCTGGTCATAAATCTGTGCTTCCTCATCTGTCGGTCCAAAATAAAATCCTGTTGTAAACTGACGATAGGTGCATTTTGCAATCTCTGAACGATAGTAATCCATTCTGGATAAATATAGTTCCGGTGATTTTTTATAATCATCAATTGCCTGACGGTAGGTTCTTGCCACGCAGGCTACATAGAGCGCGGTCTTCATCCTGCCCTCAATTTTAAAACTGTCAATTCCTGCTTCAATCATTTCCGGTACATGCTCGATCATGCACAAATCTTTGGAATTAAAAATGTAAGTACCCCTCTCATTTTCCTCCACCGGAAGAAATTCGCCTGGACGGGATTCCTCCATAACATAATATTTCCAGCGGCAGGGATGGGTACAGGCCCCCATATTGGCACTTCTTCCTGTAAAATAACTGCTGAGCAGACATCTGCCAGAATGGGAAATGCACATTGCGCCATGGACAAAACATTCAATCTCCATATCTTCTGGAATCTGCTCCCTCACCTGACGGATTTCCTCCATGGAAAGCTCTCTTGCCGCTACCACCCTGGTCGCTCCCTGGTCATACCAGAACTGATAGGTCGCATAATTGGTACTGTTTGCCTGGGTACTAATATGAATATCAATTTCTGGAACTTCCTCTTTTGCAATGGAAAATACACCCGGATCGGAGATAATCAATGCATCCGGTCCAATTTCCTTCAATTCCCGAAAATAGTCTCTCACCCCATCTAAATCTTCGTTTCTCGCTACAATATTGGCCGTGATATAAACCTTAACGCCCCGTTCATGGGCATACAAAATTCCTTCTCTCATATCCTCTAAAGAAAAATTTCTTGCTTTTGCACGGAGTCCGAACATTTCTCCGCCAATATATACGGCATCAGCACCATATGTCACTGCTACTTTTAATACTTCTAAACTGCTGGCCGGAATTAATAATTCTGTCTGTCTCATTTTATTTCCTTTCTATTCTTTTACACTAAGAGCCACTCCATCCCCAATCGGAATAATCGATGTCGTAAACTCCTCTTTGGTTTTTAACACATAAAGATATTCCCGCATTCTACTGTGAATCGTGTGATTTCTCCGTTTGATTGCATAGCGGGATTCTATTACATCTCCATCCTGCAGTACATTATCGGAGAAGAGAATGCCACCGGAAGGAAGCAGCCGGATTATGTCTGGAAGAAAATGAATATATTGTCCCTTCGCCGCATCCATAAAAATAAAGTCATAGGGTTCGGAAAGTTCTTTTAATGCCTGTGTTGCATCAGCCGCAATTAACGTAATTCTTCCCTCCGGGTCCCATATTGTAAAATTATCTTTTGCTTCCTCAATGCGGAGCGGATAGTTTTCAATTGTTGTAATGGTCCCATCCTCTGGAAGATACTGTTTCATATAAAGGGCAGAATAGCCCACAGCTGTTCCCACTTCCAATACTCTTTTGGGCTTTTTTATCCGAAGAAGTGTCTTTAAAAACTCCTTCGTCTCCTGGCGGATAATCGGAACTTCCTCCTGTCTGGCTTTTTGCTCTATTTTTTTAAGCCAGGAAACATCTTCCGGATTCATGGAATTAATGTAATCTGTCATTCTTTCCTCTGTAATCATGAAATTCTCCCATTTTTACACAACTTGACCCTCCTTTGCTCCTGGCAAAAAAGGGTCTTATGTTTTTCTCACTGTTTCGGTTTCTTTCAACCTTTTCTTATTTTGCTTCTTCTGTCTTTGTAAGAACCTTTAAAATATCATCCATGCCCATAGAAGGACTGATTTCATACTCTCCTTCTTTCAGTTTTCCATCATATTCCGAAAACCGGGTACGAAATAGAAATTGTTTGGGATCGCGGATCATATTCATTGTATAAAGCTGATTCGCCACTTCTTTTTCACTCTCACCGGGCCGCACAGTCACAGTGACCTTATATTTTTCATTGCTCCCGATTGGTTCATTGGAAAATGCACCGTATCCAAATCGATAAAAATATACAAACAAGGCAATTAACCCTGCAAGCACGAAAAGATATACAACAAACCGGGCTGTTTTTTTCATCATATTCATCCCTATGCATCTCCTTTTTGGCTGCGCTTTTATGCATCAAAAAAACTGTAATCTAAATCAATCTCATCCATAATATCGTCACAAACAGTTCTTAAAAGCTGTGTCAATTTCAATTCCCAGCAAAGAAAATCATCTACCTGTTTCAAACTCAGCAGATCTTCATACGCCTTCCGAAGCTCAGATTGTTCTTTCAGCGTATTTTCCCTCATATGAAGATTCATATTTTTTCTGCGAAATTCGTTGAAACGGTGAAAC
>JAUNBT010000049.1:6709-16998 GCA_030526985.1 Lachnospiraceae bacterium
CCTCTTTTAAGACCTTTAAGGTTTCACGATATTTTACAAAACATTCCTGACTCTTTACTGCTGTCACTAAGGACTGTATGGATTCCTCTACTTCCTTCATCTTTTTATACCTCAGTTATAATCGGTAAAATCATCGGATTTCTCTTTGTTCTCTTCCAAAGGAACTCACTGAGTGCGTCCTTAATACTTCCTTTGATTTTGCTCCAATCCGTAATATTTTTGCTCAAACATTTTTCAAGAGCTTCCGACACAACCTGTCTTGCATCCTCCATCAATGTCTCGGATTCTCTCACATAGACAAAACCACGGGATACAATATCCGGACCTGCCAAACACTGACCGGAATGACGCTCCAAGGTCACTACAATAATTAAAAGTCCATTCTGAGAAAGCTGTTGTCTGTCTTTTAATACAATATTTCCAACATCGCCAACTCCAAGTCCATCTACAAAAATTCCATGGGCCGGAACTCTTCCCGTCACCTTTGCTGCCTGCTTATTCAGTGATAATACATCGCCGGAAGACAAAATGTGCACATCTTTTTTATCGAATCCCATACCAAGGGCAAGATCTCTGTGCGCTTTTAAATGACGGTACTCTCCATGGACTGGAATCGCATACTTTGGTTTCGTAAGTGCATAGATTAACTTGATTTCCTCCTGGCAGGCATGACCAGATACATGGGTATCCTGGAAGATGATCTTTGCACCTTTTCTGGAAAGTTCATTCATTACCTTCGATACTGCCTTTTCATTTCCCGGAATTGGATGAGAACTGAAAATAACTGTATCGCCCGGCTTAATTGAAATCTTTTTGTGAACAGATGCAGCCATTCTGGAAAGAGCTGCCATCGTCTCACCCTGGCTTCCTGTTGTAATGAGCACCAACTGCTCATCCACATAATTTTTCATCTGTTCTACTTCAATCAAAGTGTTTTTTGGGATATCGAGATACCCAAGTTCAGAGGCTACTGTTATGGTATTTACCATACTTCTTCCTTCAACGACAACCTTCCGGCCAAACTGGTAAGCAGTATTAATAATCTGCTGCACCCTGTCTACATTCGAGGCAAAGGTTGCAATAATAATTCTCGACTTTTTATACTCCTGAAATAAATGCTCAAAGGTAATCCGCACAGTCTGCTCCGACATTGTATAACCGGGACGTTCTGCGTTTGTACTGTCTGCCATCAAAGCAAGGACACCCTTTTTCCCAAGTTCTGCAAAACGCTGCAAATCAATTGCTTCTCCAAACAGCGGTGTATGATCAATCTTAAAGTCACCTGTGTGTACAATAATACCCGCCGGTGTATAAATCGCCAATGCTGCTGCATCTGCAATCGAATGGTTCGTCTTAATAAATTCGATTCTAAAGCATCCCAAGTTAATGGATTGTCCATGCTTTACAACCTTTTTACGAATTCCTCTTGTCAGGTTGTGTTCCTTTAGCTTACAGTCAATTAATCCCATCGTAAGCTTCGTTGCATAGATTGGCATATTAATTTCTTTTAAAACATAGGGAATGGCCCCGATATGATCCTCATGTCCATGAGTAATCACAAGCCCTTTGATCTTCTTCGCGTTTTCTTTCAGATATGTGACATCCGGAATAACAAGATCGATTCCTAACATGTCATCAGATGGGAAGGATATACCACAATCCACAATGATAATATTGTCTTCATACTCTATTACCGTAATGTTCATACCGATCTGTTCTAGTCCTCCTAAGGGAATGACTTTTACAGTCGGTGTATCTGTCGGTGCATCCTTCGTGGTCAATTTTTTGTTTTCTTTTTTTATCATGATTCCTCCACTGATAATGAAAAGCACATCTTTACTTTCCATTGTTCTAAATTATATTTTATTGTGCTTTTCGCCAGCCTTATCCATACAGTCTTTACAATATCCGTATAATTTCACTTCGTGGTCCGTAACATGAAACCCCATCTGCTCATAAATCCGGTTCTCCAGATTGTCCAACAAGTCATCCTCAAACATATCTACCTTTCCACAATTCAAACATATAATATGATGATGATGGTGTCCCTCTACATCTTTCTTTCCGATTTCATACCGGGTGTAGCCATCATCCAGATTTAACCTGTCAATCAAACGAAGCTCCGAAAAAAGCTGTATGGTCCGATATACGGTTGCCAATCCAATCTCCGGACATTCGACTCTGACCAGCTCGTAGATCTCCTCTGCTGTAAAATGCTCATTCGGCCTGCTTTCAAACACCCCTAGAATCTTCTCTCTCTGGTGGGTCATCTTAAGTCCTCTGCTCCTTAACAATTCCTTGAAATGTTCTCTCTGATTTTGCATCTTACAACCCCGTCCATCTGCGCCTGCACATAATTACCTAGTCATACAATAATTCAATATCCACATCGTCAATCAATTCTTCAAATACAGTAGATACTGCTTTTAATTCATCTTCATCATCTACGATCTCGTAGGAAGCATAGACACCGTCTGAATCGGGGTTCTCCCGCATCATCAAAACTTCTGTCTCTTCCGCCTCGATATCGTCTGTCACCAGCAGATAATTCACTCCACTGATCATCGTTTGTTCCAAAATATAAAAATCTACTTTCTCCCCATCTTCTGTAAGAAAAGGGATAGTCTCGTACTGACCCATTCTGTTCTCCTCCACACAAAGAAAAGTCTGTATTATAACAAATGCAGACTCTTCGCTTTCTCATTCTTTCACCGCATCCATATAGGACTGTAAAATCAAAGAAGCCGCCATCCAGTCAATTCGGCTCTTACGGTTTTCTCTTCTAACCCCGCCATCTATCAAAATCCGTTCTGATTCCATCGTCGTAAGCCGCTCATCCCATAGAATAACCGGCAGACCACATCTCTTCTCTAGACGTTCTTTAAATTCTTCCGTCGCTCTTCCTCTTTCCCCGACCGAATTATCCATGTTCTTTGGATATCCGAGAACAATCTCATCAACCTGATATTCCTGAATCAATTCCTCGATTCTTGCAAGTGTCTTCCTAAGCTTATTCTCTTCCTTGCGGGTAATCGTCTCGAGTCCCTGTGCTGTCAAAAACAATGCATCACTGACAGCAACTCCGACCGTCTTCGTTCCATAATCTAATCCTAATATTCGCTTCATCTTACTTCAGTCTCGTATCAATATAATTCTCAAGCAGAACCTCTATGATCTCATCCCGCTCTACCTTCATGATCAGACTTCTGGCATTCTTATAGCTGGTAATATAAGTCGGATCGCCGGACATAACATAACCTACAATCTGGTTCACTGGATTATATCCTTTCTCCGTCAACGCCTCATATACATCTTTTAAAATAGAGGCTACATCGTAAACCGGTTCTTTCACGACATCAAAAAATTGTGTATTATTACGATTCATATCTCTCACGTTCCTTTCACTCATATATCCATTCTAATATAAACTGACTAAAAATTCAATCTTTAATTTCTCCAATTAACATTTTCCCTGGAATATTTTCTATTATTTTCACTTTTACAAGGCTTCCTTCTAAGCCTGAAACCCCCAAAACACCGACTTTTACATATCTCTTTGTGTGTCCGGTAAGATAAACTTTATCATCTAAAATCATTTCTTCTTCTAAAAGAATTTCCTCTTCCTTACCAATCCACGCCTCTTCATAGGACTGCTGGTTCTTTTTGGAAAGAGCTAAAAGGACATTGCTTCTTTCTGTTTTTATATTTTCCGGCACCTGATGGAGCATCTTCTCTGCTTTCGTACCCTGTCGGATTGAATATTTAAAAATATGCATCTCGTAAAGATTCATCCGCTCTAACGCTTTTTTTGTCTCACAAAATTCTTCCTCCGTTTCACCAGGAAATCCTACAATAACGTCTGTGGTAAGTGCAGGAAGGAAAAATGCTTTCCTTAAAAGTGCTAAGCTGTGTTCATATTCTGCAATGGTGTAATGACGATTCATTCGTTTTAATGTCTCGTCGCAGCCGCTTTGCAAGGATAGATGAAAATGGGGACAAATTTTCGTCACAGCCGAAAGCCGCTTTACAAAATCTTCTGTAATAATTCTTGGTTCTAAAGAACCTAACCGAATCCGGTCGAGTCCATCAATTTTTTCTAATTCTTCAATCAGATCAATCAAGGTGACATCAGATAAATCTTTCCCATAAGAGCTTAAATGAATACCGGTAAGCACGACTTCCCGGTAGCCATTTTTCGCTAATTTCTTTACTTCTTCAATCACCTGTTCCGGTTTTCTACTTCGAATTCTTCCCCGTACATAAGGGATAATGCAGTAGGAACAAAACTGGTTACAACCGTCCTGAATTTTTAAATAAGCTCTTGTATGCTCGCTTACAGTATCAATGGAAAGTTCCTCGTAATCCGTCGTATGAGAAAGATCAATGACCGCTTTTTTTCTATGTTTTGTCTCAAATTCTTCTAATATCGTTACAATCTCTTTCTTTTTATTATTGCCAATAATCAAATCTATATTCTCATCGATTTGGGCCTGCTGATCTGCCTGAGCCTGTACATAACAGCCCGCCGCTGCAATAATGGCATCCGGATTTCTTTTTCTCGCCCGGTGAATCATCTGGCGGCTTTTTCTGTCTGCCATATTGGTAACAGAACAGGTGTTAATTAAATAAATATCTGCTTTTTCCTTAAAATCTACCTGCTGATAGCCGGCTTTTTTCAGTAACTGTTCCATCGCATCTGTTTCATATTGGTTTACCTTGCACCCCAGCGTATATGCTGCAAATGTTTTTCCTGTCATTTTTTACAATACCTTTCTTTTCACAAAATCTTTGCAGATTTCCAACAGCTTTTTCTCCCAGAACTATTGACTTTTTCTCCTCAAAAAGGTAGTATTGTTACATAGAATACGTTACAAACCAAAGGAGGATTACGTTTATATGAAAACTATTAAAATTTCTTTAAATTCCATCGATAAGGTGAAAACTTTCGTAAATGAGATCAACCGTTTCGATGCAGAATTTGATTTAGTGTCTGGAAGATATGTAATTGATGCCAAATCCATTATGGGTATTTTCAGTCTGGATATTTCCAAACCAATCGATCTGAATATCCACAACGAGGGCAATGAGTTAGATGATATTCTTGAGAAATTATCTCCATATATCGTAGAGTAGTTTTACATAGGACATGTTTAAAAGAAGTACGAACCATCTTCTTTTCGGGTCCGGCAGATTTCTTTCTGCCGGGCCCGTTTTTTTGCTTCTAACAATTAAAATTCCTAACGAATATGGATTACTTCGTCTGTCTCGTAGGCTTTCTCTAACAGCTCATCGATTACATCCGCTAATTTCTCCTGAGATTTTTTAATCACTTTTAAATTCGGTTTTGTCACAGGATGCTTCGCAACAAAAATAGTACAGCAGTCCTCAAAAGGCAAAATCGAAGTCTCGTAGGTACCAATTTTTTCTGCAATATTGACAATCTCCTGTTTATCCATACCAATACATGGACGGAAAACCGGAAGCGTGCATACTTCATTTGTCACAAGGAGGCTCTGGATTGTCTGGCTTGCTACCTGTCCTAAACTTTCTCCTGTAATCAGGGCAAGGCCCTTATTTTTCTTTGCTATATTTTCTGCAATCTCCATCATATAACGGCGCATAATAATGGTAAGCTCATCATGAGGGCATTTTTCATAAATTGCCATCTGAATATCTGTAAAATTAATCACATGAAGGTCAATCGGCCCGGAGTATTTTGCGACCTGTCTGGCCAGATCAACAACTTTCTCCTTCGCTCTCTCGCTTGTATACGGCGGTGCATGAAAATAGGTTGCATCTAATCGAACCCCTCTTTTTGAAATCATATATCCGGCTACCGGACTGTCGATTCCACCGGATAACAAAAGCATTGCCTTTCCGTTCGTTCCCACCGGCATACCTCCCGGTCCCGGAATCTCAACAGAATAAATATATACCTGTTCTCTTATTTCAACATTCAGCATTACATCCGGATTGTGTACATCCACAGAGAGTTCCGGATAGGCTTCTAAAAGTTCATGGCCTAATTCTGCAGAAAGCTCCATGGAATGCATAGGAAATGTCTTATCCGCTCTTCTTGCCTGTACTTTAAAGGTCAAATGCTTATCTTCATAGCATTCGCCCATGTAATCTACAACGACCTTAACCAGGTTATCATATTCTTTATTCTCTTCCATAATCATCGGACAGATAGCGGATATTCCAAACACTCTCTTTAATGCTTCGATTGCTTCCTCCTGGTCAAATTCCGTTCCTTCTTCTCCCTTGACAAAAATACGGCCGGATTCTTTCCATACAACAAACTCTCCTACATCCTTTAATGCATATTTCATCTGCCGCACTAATGCGTCTTCAAAAAGATATCGATTCTTTCCCTTAATTCCAATCTCTGCATATTTAATCAAAAAGCAATGGTATTTCATCTTTTTCTCCTATTCTATTTACTTCAAAATCTAACTATCATTTTCTTACAAAACGGCGCAGCATGGGAAGAAGACTGCTAATCTCACTTACCACAATATTCACCTCTTCTTTTGTATTGTAACAGGAAAAGGTAAAGCGCAAAGTTGATTCATATTCTTCTTTCGAAAGTCCAATTCCCTTTAAGGTTCCACTGACTGCCGGTTTATTGGAAGAGCAGGCAGAACCTGCTGATACACAGATTCCCTTATCCTCAAGCGCATGGAGCAGCACTTCGCTTCTCACACCTAAAAAGCTTACACTGGCAATATGCGGTGCCATACCGGAATGATTTTTCGTATCTGGGAGAAGAAGGACCTTCTCTAAAAAGTAATCCTTTACTTCCTGCAAATGTGTGATTCGAGCTTCGTGATCTTCATAAATCAATTCTGCCGCTGTGCCAAGTCCCGCAATCGCCGGCACATTCTCTGTTCCGGAACGAAGCCCAAGTTCCTGATTTCCCCCGTACAAAATCGGTTTGATCTTCACACCATTTCTGATATAGAGAACCCCGCTCCCCTTTGGACCGTGAATCTTATGTCCACTGATGGAAAGCAGATCCACCTTCCATCTCCTCGGAAACAGGCGCATCTTGCCATAAGCCTGCACGCAGTCCGTATGAAAATAGGTATTCGGATTTCTTTCCTTAATTGCCTTTCCAATCTCCTCTAAAGGCATAACGGAACCAATCTCGTTGTTGACTGCCATAACGGACACCAGTGTGGTATCCTCCCGGATTGCTTCTTTTAGTTTATCCATCCGGATGATCCCCGTTTCATCTACCGGAACAAAGGTAACCTCAAAACCCATCTCTTCCAAAAAGAAAAACGGATTATAGACCGACGCATGTTCAATGGTACTTGTAATCAAATGCCTGCCCCGCCGCTGATTCGCCAAGGCTGTTCCAATGATTGCTAAATTGTTTGACTCCGTCCCACCGGAAGTAAAGGTAATCTCCTTTGGATCCACCTTAAGACTCTTTGCAATCACTTCTCTTGTATGTTTTAAATGGTGCTCCGCTTCTAATCCTTTTCCATGCATGGAGGACGGATTTCCGTACTCTTCCTCCAACACCTGATCCATCTTTTCCCTCACCTGAGGAAAAACTCTGGTGGTAGCCCCATTATCAAAATAAATCTCCATAACCGGTTCGCCTCTTTCCAGTATCATTTCCGCTCTATTTGTACATTAAAATAGAGGCAGTTTTCATACTACCTCTATTACTACTATCGAATTCATCATAGCATATTTTAGGGTCGATGTAAAGATACATCAAAAAATGCATCTATTTCTCCTCAAAAAATCCCCATTTTTCTCTTGCTAAAGAACAGATATATTCTATCTCATCTTCCTTCAGCAGTCTGGGCCAAATCAATATTCCTATACAGTCCTCGGCTGTCCCTTCGTCCATATGAAACACTGAATCCTGAGAAATATATAAATTTCCAGTAAAAGACAAAAATGACGGTTTTACTACACCATAGGTATAACCATCCTCTCGAACTGATTTAATTACTCCCGTTTCATTCAACGCCTTGATATACGGAGTATATGTAATAGTTACATAAAACATCCAAATGAATACAAAGCATATGAATAAAATTATGATTATCTTAACAGAATTCTCTAGTGTCTTTTTCATATATCACGCACTCCGATTCCTCGTTTAGCTAAAAACTTCATCTGAAAATACCGGTACTCCTTTTTCTTTCATCTTCAGATAATCGGAAAGGGCACAGAAGGCATCTTCGAACAATGATTCGAATTCATCTTCAGAAAAATTCAGTACTACTGGGTCCATCACCATAATTCCGTCTGCGCCGGCCTCCATATAATAATCACCTAAACGAATGGAAGCCTCACAGCAAAAATCTGCCAGTTCTTTTACATACTCCGGATCTTCCTTTGCATCCTGATAGATATCTTTACCACGAAGGCAATAGGCGAGATAGGCAGGGCCGCAGACAGGAACATATAATTCCTGATCTGCTCCGATTGCTTTTTTGTTCTTTGTTACGGCCCGCATCATTCCTGGAACCCGTCCGGTTTTCTGTCCAGGAAGCTTGCAGCGGCATGGAATCTCTTTCTTTTCACCAATGTGCGGGTGATCCCCTTTTTCCATCTCGTTGTAGCCAAACAGTTCTGTCTCAATTGCTATCGTCAACTGAACTTCCTCTTTCGTCGGATGGTATCTTTTCTCTTTTCTTTTTTCTTCCGCTTCTAATCCTGTTTTTTCTAAAAAAATCTTTTTCTCCATCATGTGCCCTCCTCACAAATTATTTGACTGTTACTTTTGAACCAATTCCTTTTTGGCGGAGAATTGTTTTGTAAGTTGATTTCTTTTTCGCAGGCGCCTTGATGACTGCCTTACTATAAATATTGGAAAATGCTTTCTTTCCAATTCGATTTTTATTCAGTTTCGTTGTCTTAATTGTAATCGTCTTTAACTTTTTACACTGATAAAATGCCTGTACGCCTATCTTAGCCACCTTTTTAGGAATCGTAATGGCTGCAAGAACACTACATTTATAAAAGGCCCGATCCCCAATCGATGTCACATTCGAACCCATGGTTACTTTTTTCAACTTTGTACAGCCTGCAAATGCATACTGGCTTATGGAAGTAACCTGACTTCCAATCGTAACCTGAGTTATTGTTTTATTGTTCTTGAAGGCTTCTTTTCCAACTCCTGTTACCTTATATGTAATTCCTTCTATAGACACTGTTGCCGGAATCGAAATCTTTTTCGCTGTACTGCTCGTCTTTCGATAGGTCACAGTCCCGCCGGTAAGCCCCGCCTTTGTCACCTGATAAATCACACTGCCGCTTCTAAGTTTGGTTCCCTTCTTTGGTGCTCCAGTTGCTTTGATTGTTTCCGTCTTAGTCTGTCCGCATTTCGTACAGGTGTATGTCTTAGTGCCGGTTATATTGGCCCCGGCAGCCTTTGTCACTTTGCCCGAATCCCAGCTATGGGAAAGTACCGGGATTGCTGTTCCAGAAGATAACTTCGTATTACAATCGCTACAATACGTATCCCCTGTATACCCTGCCACAGCACAGGTTGCTTCAGAAGCATTCCTGATTTCCGTATGAAGATGTCCGGTTGCAGGAACTGTCTCCTGTTTCATCAAACCACAGTCACTGCAGATAAGATATCTGCTTCCTGCTGTTGTACAGGTTGCTGCTGTCAAAGTCAACTGGTCTGATAGGTTATGAGAAAGAGCCGAAGCATCCATAGCGGCTTTTCCATAAGTATAGATATATTGTTTTTCTGATTTTACACTGTGATCACAAATACCAAAGTATAAGGAATTTCCCACAATCTTTACTGCCTCAACCTCAGCAGTACTTCCCAGAGCAGGCAGTGCAACTGTCCCTAAACTGTCAAATTTATATTCTGCAGTCGTAATATCTTCCGACAACAATGCAACCTGAGGCAGTTCCTCCTGATTGCCTCCAGCCACATATACCTTTCCATCATTTGTAAGGTCTAATCCCTGAAAAGAATCATTGGGAAGAATCCTTCCATCTACTGACTGAAACGTATAAAAGGTACATTTTCCCGCTATCAATAAATTGTTAGAAAAGGAAACATATTTGCTGGACTGGTTCTCTTTTTCATCCAATAATTGATTCAGATAAAGAAAATCATAGGCACTGTACTGTATCTCATTATTCGTGTTCTGAATCCAGAAAACTATTTTTGACTGATCTTCTGACAGCGCTGCATCCACCCGTTTTACGTTGCCAAAGGAAGATGCCATATCGTTTGCACAATCTAAATTGGCAAACCGGCATATCTTTGTATAATTTGAAATCGTTGTATCGGC
>JAUNBT010000338.1 GCA_030526985.1 Lachnospiraceae bacterium
AACCTGTGTTGTCGCCCAGGTATGTAAAGTGCCGTCCACATAGTCCACGATGATCCCCGGAGCTTCCATGGCCATAGGACATCCGAGCGAATCGTATGCGCCTTCTCCCTCTGTAACAAAATCACATTCCTCAAAAGCCTTTTCCACATCTCCACGTACAAGATGGTCCATCATATGCTCTCCTATGAACGGAATGTTTGGCAGAACATTGGACGGGAACTCCTCGTGTACCAGCGGTGCATCCGGTTTAACGGCTTCCCATGTATCAAATACAGCAGGCAGCACCTCGTATTCAATTTCTATCAAATCACATGCCGCTTCCGCAATCTGTTCCGTCTCCGCGGCAACAAGGGCAACCGGATCTCCAACATAAGACGCTGTCTGACGAAGGATCGGCGTGATCGGCGGGTAATTCAAGCCCCATTTATCACACGGTTCAGGAATATTCCCATAATACAAAACAGCATGGACACCTGGCAATGCCTCAGCTTTGCTAATATCAATTTTCTTGATTCTGGCATGTGCATGAGGGCTTCTGAGAGCCTTTCCGTAGAGAAGATTCTTCATCTTAAAATCATTTAAGAACATCGCTTTGCCCGTAACGATGTCCTTGGCATCAGAACGAACTGCGTTCTTTCCAATGTGACGATATTCAATATTACTCATTTTTTTCCTCCTTTACGCGTTCTGCTTCGCAAGCTCTTCCGCCGCATCAAAGACATGGTATTGGCTGATGCATCGGCACTGATTTCCAGATAGCGCCACCTCTATTTCCTGACGCGTCGGATTGGTGTTTTTGATAAACAATCCCTTCAGGGCCATTATGATCCCAGGTGTACAGAAACCGCATTGGAAGGCATATTTGTCTATAAATTGCTGCTGTATCGGGTCTAGTTCCCCTGTCACAGGATCTTGTAATCCCTCGATGGTAACGATTTCTGCACCATCACAGTCAACGGTCAGTACCTGGCAGCTGGGTACTGCTTCATCGTTCATCAGCACTGTACAGCACCCGCAGGCGCCCTGTCCACAGGCTTCTTTGGACCCAGTCAGATCCAGTCGTTCTCTGAGTGTGTGGCTCAAGGTCTCTTCGTCAGGAATTTCTCCCTGCATGCCACTGTGTCCAACAGAAAAGACCTGCTTTTTCCCATTAACAGTCATTTCGATTTGTTTTGACATAGCGTTCCTCCTCCATATCTAAATAAACAGATTTATTTTGTTTATTAAAATAAATAATTCCTCGAAACGCAATGTGTCCAAAAATGAAATTGGCGAAGAATTTTGTTTTTTCAAACAATTATTTTTTGTGTTTTCTAGATTTCTTTGCAGTCGCACCCGATCAATATACTTTCCTGTCACCCACTTGCTTGAATTGAATCTTTTCATAAGGTATAATGACAGCAACTGTAGGAATTGAACCAAAAAATCGAGTCAGGAGGTTCGTGATGGATAAGAATATAGAACTGAAATTAAAGGCACATTATTTAGAGCTTTTGACAAGAGGTGCGAATTTATCCGAGATTTGCGATGCCATTTCTTCTGACGCCGGTATTCCGATCGCGCTTGTACTCCCTACGCGCACTATGATCGCCAGATCGCGCAGCTTCACACAGGAACTTGTAGACGATTATGTAAAGGGCCTTGATTTGACTCCACCTGCAGAGGTAGATGACATTTATAAGAACGCTACCGAATCATTACGGTGCAAAAAACCTATCGTCGGCACCTTCCCTTATTTCCGCTATAAACAGATCCTCTGTGGCTGCTTTTCAAAGAATAACATGCTCGCTGTTTTTCATTGCCCTATAGTTGCCATGGTCTCCGTATCGGAGGCAACAGAGGTTCTTTCCATTGCTGCCCCTATCATGGCAACCGCCATGCAGCTCAACGGCTACATAACGGCAAATACATATCATTCCATGCAGACTTACCTCACGAGCGTTTTGAATGGTGACGCGCACGATTTCTATCAACAGAACTCTACTTTCGGGCTAGCGATCGATTCCACTGATGAATGGCAGATCCTTCGTATCTGTCCTGATGATGAAACACAGCTTCCTGAATTGCAGGATTTTGTCAACCAATTCTGTGCGGTCCGTGAAAAGCTCTGGTGTACAGAATTGGAACAATGCGTGATCGTTCTGATTGACAGCGCACTAAAAGAAAAGATATATAAACTCCAGGAGCAATGCCCTGTCGCTTGCAGGATCACGGTCAGCGAGCCTTTTCACAAACTTCAAAATATCCAAATGGCTCTGGCGCCATGCCATATGGCCGTTAAAATCGCTCAATTTGAAGAAAATCAAGAAAAAATAATCTTTGTACAAAAATATAAACTGCCTATATACATTTTGTGCAATTGTACAAGCGACAACGAGTCTCAGTGGATGGACCCTACCCTGGAAAAAATAAAAAAATACGACGAGAAACACAAAAGCGAATATTTTCCAACCCTTCGCGCCTACCTGCTCTGTCATCAAAGTCATTCTGCCATGGCTGCGCATCTTCATATTCACAAAAACACAGTGCTTTATCGTATGCAACGTATTTCGGAGCTATTCGATTTGGATCTTTCCGATTGCCGCACGATTTCCGGTCTGTATATCTCACTGTTTGCCGACCTCTTACCGTAATGAGTGTACATACAGTTACCAAGGCTTTGTGCATCTCGTTGTAAAACCAAGCCAACATTGTATCTCCTGAAAAATAAGCACCAAAACCAAAATCCCGGAGCGGCTACTCTGGGGTTTTCTTTCGTTGACAACCTTCTGCTCCATGGCTTTCCAACTTTCCGTTGTTTTTTCGTCCTGAGCCCTTTACATTTGCGGGGGTTCAGTAGTATAATGACTGGAAAACCGAAATCATGGA
>JAUNBT010000050.1 GCA_030526985.1 Lachnospiraceae bacterium
TTTACCCTTTAAAAATAACTTAATAAACCTACAAAAGAAAAAGGAGAAGTAATTGGGAAAAAAATCAAAGCTTCAGAAGTATCTGGAGAGTCAGGAATTTGTTATTAAGAATGAATGTGCCATCAGTTTAGTCAGCACAAAATTAAAAATTATCGGTGCTCAGTTGAGCATGAATCATGACAGACAGGTCATCTATAGTATCAGCAGCAGGATTAAATCCTATGAGAGTCTGATTGGAAAGATAAAACGGAAGAAATTATCCGGTGAAATACCGATGGTGTTAGATAAAATCAATGATTTAGCCGGTGTGAGAGTCGTATGTACTTATACCGATGATTTGTATCAGATTGCAGATAGAATCTGTTGTCAGAAGGATATCGAAGTATTAAAAAGAAAAGATTATATTAAAAATCCAAAGTCTTCTGGCTACCGGAGTCTGCACTTGATTTTACAGGTTCCAATACAGTTTGAGGATCGGGAAGAAAAGATAAAAATTGAGGTTCAGCTTCGTACTTCGGCGATGGATTACTGGGCGGAACTGGATTATCAGCTGCAATATAAGAAAGAGTATCAGTCAGACAAAGACCAGGATACCATTCAGGAAATCAAAAAAGAATTAAAAGACTATGCTTCAGTCATTGAAAATATTGACAAGCAGGTATTGGAACTTAGAAATAAAATAGAGGCACTGTGAGTGAATGCTTACAGTGCCTCTATTTTTAATGTCATATACAATAGAGAAAGTCAAGTTCAAATACATTTCACAAAAGTGGAAACATTTTATTCTTTTTTCTATTCTACATAAAGTGATATAGTAAATAAGAATGAAATTAAATTGATCATAGTGTATAATAAAAAGGAAGCGATGCAGATGAAACAATATGTTATTTTTGATGTTGACGGAACTTTAAATCAAACAGAACTTTATGCGATAGAAGCATATCAAAAAGCACTTTCAAAAAGAAAGATAGAAGCAAAACCTGAGGATATTATTCCATGTATTGGATTAAGTCCTTCTGCAATTGTCAATCATTTTTTTGGAACACTTAATGAAAAAGAAATGAAGACCTGGAAGAATGATATTCAAACTTTTGAATATGAACTTATGAAAAAAAAGGGACGGCCTTTTTATGGAATAGAGAATCTACTAAAAAAACTTCGTCAAAGTGGATACGGACTTGCAATATGTTCCAATGCCTTTATGGACCATATTGAGCATGTTTTAGATGCAATTGGATTAACAGAATATTTTGATTGCATAGGTTCGTTAGAGTTAGGAAAAGACAAAACTATTATTTTAAAAAATCTGCTCCACAATCTAAAGGCTGAAAAAGCATGTATGGTTGGTGACAGGCGTTTTGATCTCATAGCGGCACATGAAAATAATATCCCGATGATTGGATGCCGATATGGATATGCACCGGAGGAAATCGCAGATGCGGATATTGTAGTCGAAAATCCAGAAAGTATTTTTACAGCAGTAAAAAAATTATTGTAGGGAGTAGGAACATATGAATAACCGAACGATATCTATCATTCAGGAACTTTGTAAAACAGAAAAAGAAGTAAGTATTGCTGATTTGGCCGGTATTTTTGGTGTGTCACAGCGTACCATCCGCAATGATTTGAATGCGATCAATGATTTGTTAAAAGAACATAATCTGGAAAAAACAAAGCTGGAAAAGGGAGGATTTATTGTTCGTGAGAATGATTTTAATCAAATTCTTTCTTTTGTTTTAAAGCAGGATTTTTATGATTACAAGCTTTCAAAAGAAGAACGGAAAAAAATTGCTGCCGCACTCCTTGTGAATTCATCTGAATATATTACATTATCAACAATTGCAGATAATCTGTTTGTAAGCCGTGCAACTATAATCAACGATTTAGATGACATAAAAGCTTTTATTGCAAAATACGGCTTGAATGTATTGTCCCATCCAAACAAAGGTCTGAGGGTGGAGGGTGAGGAAAGCAAAAAAAGATTGTTCCTTTTAAGACTTGTTCATTTTCACCCGGAAGAGGAAGAACCGGATGTAGTAACAAGACAGATTAGTCTTCAGGCTGGAAACCGTATTATTCTGCAAAAGATCATCTATGAACAGGAGCATGTACATAAGAGTTTTTTAACGGATGCTTCCTTTCAGAAAATTCTGTTTTATCTTGGAATCATGGTAAACCGGAATAAGCAGGGGGAATATATGGAGGCTGGAAATGTAGCTGATAACAGCAAGTACCGGATGGCACAGGATATATTAAAATACATTTCCCAGTATTGTCATATCAATACAACGGCAGACGAGGTGGATTTTTTAAGTAAATTACTTTCAGAAGCAAAATATATAAGACAAAAGGTTGCTAATCGAGATGCAATTAAAATCCAGATGATTACACGTCAGCTGATTGAACATATTTCAGAAGAACTTGAAATCAATTTGAATGGTGACTATGATTTTTTTGAGAATCTGTCAAATCATTTGGAGTCTGTTTTTTCGGCTGCACCTGTTTCTTATCCGGAAAATCCATTGATTGAGGAAGTGTTAGAGGAGAACCCAGAAGTATTAGAGGCGGTTAAAAAAGAAACCACGCTGATTTGTCAATATGCAGGAAGAGATGTAACGGAGATGGAACTTTTCTATATTGCCGTTCATGTCTGTGCGGCATTAGAGAGGAAGAAAAATAAAGAGATTGCATTTCATGTGATTGTTGCCTGTCATGGTGGGATTGGAACATCCCAGCTTTTGTTAGAAAGGCTGAAAAAACATTTTAATTTTCAGATTGTAGATATTATATCGTCCCATGAGGCAAAAAATCTGAATCCGGATAAGGCAGATTTTATTATTACAACGGTTCCATTAAAAGGCTGTCAGTTAGATTATGTGATTGTCTCACCGTTATTAAGCGATGAAGATTACATCCGGGTTGGCAATAAAATAGACACGCTTCGCAACAGCAGAAATCTTCCCTCCCGAATAGGCGAAAAACGCCTCACTGCCAAGGGACTGATTGAAAAAATACGACCGGAAGTTTACCGCTCTGTGCCAGAACAGGCACCGGAACTGATGAGACAACTGAGAAAAATCATACGGGATTATTTTAAACAGCCAATCGAGGCCGATGCTGAAATTTTTTCTCCCTATCTTCATCATTTGCTCCCTGCCGGACATATCCAGCTGGATGTGGAGTGTGGCGACTGGAAAGATGCTGTAAGAAAATCTGCCATCCATCTTTTTGAACTGGGATATATTGAAGAAAGATATATTAATGCAATGATTGATAATATTTCAGAAAATGGGCCTTATATTGTTCTTTCTAAGGGATTTGCTGTTCCCCATGAGGGGTTAGAGCAGGGAAGTATTAAGGTAGGAATGAATTTGATTCGTTTAAAAACACCGGTTCCTTTTGGAGAAGAGGAATTAGATCCTGTGGAATTTGTCTGTTGTCTAAGTGCAGTGGATCATAAAACCCATTTGAAAGCCTTTTTTAATCTGGTAAATATGCTGAAAAATGAGGATTTTAAACGACAGCTTCATGAGTGTAAAACGCCGGAAGAAGCAGCCACAATCATAGAAAAATATGAGTATGAAGTGGCAGAATAGTCAAAATCAAAAAGAAAAGACGAAGAATGGTTGAATCTGTTTCCAAAGCAAGGAAAGAGATTTGACCATTCTATTTTTTTGCAAAAAAGGGGAAAAAGCTTTGACTGTTTTTTCCCTGAGCTTCATGCTAGGATATAGGTAAAGAAAGAGATGAAGGGCCTAAACATCAGTCTTTGATAAGAAACAAAAGGAGGAAGAAAAAATGATCTGGGAAGAGTTAGATAAATCACTGATTATGACAGATTTAGATGTAACATGCTGGGAAGATGTCATGAAAGAAATCGGTGGAACTCTTACAAAAGAAGGGTATACAAAGGATTCTTATGTGGATGCTTTGATTGCCAGAGAAAAAGAATATCCCACTGGACTCGATATTGATGGAATTGGCGTTGCGATTCCTCATACCGATGTCAGCCATGTAAATAAAGCGGGAATTGCCATTGGAGTTTTAAAAGAACCGGTTACATTTGTACAAATGGGAACGGATGATGAGACAGCAAAAGTAGGTGTTGTATTTATGTTATCGGTTGTAGATCCAAACAAACATATGGATCATCTTCAACGGATTATCACAATCATACAGGATAAAAATGTACTGAACCAGCTTTTAGAAGCAAAAGAAACAGATGAGATTATTGAAATCATTAAGGAAAAGGAGAATACATTATGAAAAAGAAAGTTATCGTAGCATGCGGCGGTGCAGTTGCCACATCCACTATTGCAGCAAATAAAATCGTAGAACTCTGTAAAAACAACGGGATTGATGTTGAAATATGTCAAATCAGAATTTCTGAGATTGAATCCAATCTTCCAGGAACAGAATTAATTGTTACTACTTCCAAAGTAAAAAGAGATTATGGTGTCCCTCTCATTACCGGTATGCCTTTTATTTCCGGTGTAGGAGTAGAAAAAACAGAAGCCGCTATTTTAAAAGTATTAAAGGGATAAAAATCAGGGAGGGATAAAATATGTTGAAGGTATGTTCAGATGCGATTCAATATGTGATTGATATGGGAGCATCCGTAATGCTGCCAATTGTAATCGCAATTATAAGCGTGTGTATCGGTGTTAAAATTGGGAAAGCCATCCGTTCCGGGTTAATGATTGGTGTCGGATTTGTAGGACTTGGATTAATTGTAGATATGATGAATGCAGAACTTGGACCGGCGGCCTCTGCCATGTCAGAGCGATTTGGTCTGTCTCTTAGCGTAGTAGATATCGGATGGCCGGGTGCATCTCCAATGACTTGGGCATCCAATATTGCGACAGTTGCCATACCAATTGCAATTCTTGTCAATATTGTTATGCTGTTGTTGAAACTGACGAAGACGGTAAATATTGATATCTGGAATATCTGGCACATGACATTTACAGGAGCGATTGCTTATGCAGTAACAGGAAATTTTGGAATTGGAATTTTAGGTGTTGTTGTTCACGCTGCATTTTCCTATAAACTTGGAGATTTGTGGGCACCTCTTATGACGGATTACTTTGAACTGGAAGGTCTTACTGTACCACATGGAACGGCAGCTTATATGGCTCCCATTGCCTGTGTAATCGATGCAATAATTGATAAAATTCCTGGTTTGAATAAGATTGATATTACAGCAGATTCTCTTCAGGAAAAGGTCGGAGTTCTTGGTGAGCCGATTGTAATTGGCGGTATTTTAGGAACAGTAGTAGGATTTTTAGCAGGATATGGCCCTCAGGAGGCTCTTCCTCTTGGTGTAAAAATGTCTGCAGTCATGGTATTGATGCCAAAGATTGTAAAATGTATCATGGAAGGTCTGATGCCTTTATCAGAACGTGCAAAAGAAATTTTAACAAAGAAATTTGGTAACTCAGAGTTTTATATTGGATTGGATCCAGCTATTCTTTTGGGAGACCCACAGGTAGTAACAGCAGGATTGATCTTTATTCCCTTAACTTTATTAATCGCTGTTTTAGTTCCTGGAAATAAAATTCTGCCATTTGGTGATTTGGCGACGATTGGATTCTTCATCGCAATTGCAGTAGCTGTACATAAAGGAAATCTTTTCCGTACTATTTTTTCAGGAAGCGCCATTATGTTTATGACTATCTGGATTGCCAATGAGACAATCCCTTGGCTTACTCAATTGGCGAAAACAACCGGATCTACTGATGGAACCAACCTTGTCGCTGCATTAGACCAGGGTGGATGTCCGATTACTTATATTTTCACACAGATTTTTGCGAGAGAAAATCTGATGGGAGCTGCAGTGATTGCAATTATTTATGCAATATGTCTTGTGTTTACAGTTTATTATTCAAAAAAGAGAGCACAGGCGTTAAAAGAAGCGGACGAATAATCAATAAGAAAGTGCATAGCAGACCGGCTTACGGGCAAAAGCCGGTCTCAGAAAGGAAGGATATAGTATATGAAGGCAGGAGTAGTACACGGCATAGAAGACATCCGTTATGAGGAGATTTTTGAGGAAATAGGCAGACCGGCACCGGGGAAAGGCCAGGTTTTAATAAAAGTAAAATATACTGGAATCTGTGGTTCTGACATTCCACGAGTTAACGGCGATGCTTGCCACTTTTTCCCAAACGTATTAGGGCATGAATTTTCAGGTACAATTGAAGAAATCGGTGAGGGAGTCACTACACTGTCAAAGGGACAGAGAGTGTCCGGTGTTCCGCTTGTGCCATGTATGGAATGTGAAGATTGCCAAAAAGGAAACTATTCTCTTTGCAAACATTACAGCTTCATTGGTTCAAGAGAATTTGGAAGTTTTGCAGAATATGTTGTAGTACCGGAAAAAAATGCAGTTCCATTTGAAGAAGGAGTGTCTTTTGAACAGGGTGCCTTTTTTGAGCCGGCAACAGTGGCACTCCATGGACTTTTACGGGTTCCTTTTGAAGGGGGAAAAACCGTGGCTATTTTAGGCGGCGGAACAATTGGAATGTTTGTCATGCAGTGGGCGAAAATCTTTGGAGCAAAAACAACGGTTGTTTTCGATATTGCAAAAGAACGGTTAGACTTGGGAAAACGATTAGGTGCAACAGCCGGAATCAATACTCTTGAAACAAATTTTATGGATCAGGCAATGGAATTAACGAACGGACGGGGATTTGATTATGTTTTTGAGACAGCAGGAAATACAGTAACTATGAAGATGGCCTTTGAACTTGCTGCAAATAAAGCAAATGTGTGCTTTGTCGGTACACCAACGAAAGAGATTACATTTACCGTAAAAGAATGGGAAAATATGAACCGGAAAGAATTTAATCTTACGGGATCCTGGATGTCCTACAGTGCACCATTCCCGGGTAAAGAATGGAAATTGACTGCCCACTATTTTAAAACTGGTGATTTGAAATTTGACGATTCTTTCATTTTCAAGAAAGTTCCATTAAGCCATATTGATGAGGCATTTAAGATGTTTAAAACTCCAGGAATGGTAAAGGGAAAAATCCTGATTGACAGCGAAAGTTAGGAGGATTTTTATGATTACAACAATTACATTGAATGCTTCTATTGATAAAGCATATCAGATGAATGAAAAAATTGAAAACGGAACGGTAATGAGAGTTGCAAAATGCAGGAATTCAGCCGGAGGGAAAGGACTGAATGTGGCACGAATTGTAAAATTGTGCAAGGGAGATGTGTCTGCCTCTGGTCTGACCGGTGGATTTAATGGCAAATACTTAGAAGAGCTTTTGGATCAGGATGAAATAGAACATCATTTTTATCATATAAAAGGGGAAACCAGAAGCTGTATTAATATTTTAGATCCGTGCTATGGGTCAACAGAATATTTAGAACCGGGATGTTTGGTTTCTCAGGAGGAAATAGTCGGATTTTTAAAGGAATTTCCTGCAATCATTAAAGACAGCAGTGTGGTCACTCTTTCTGGAAGTGCGCCGGAAGGAATGAATAAAAACATATATAAAATCCTGATTGATGCGGCAAATAAAGCAGGAAAAAAGGTAATTTTAGATACAAGCAAAGACCTTTTAAAACAGGGGATAGAAGCTCGTCCTTTTATGGTAAAACCAAATCAGGATGAGATAGAAATGTTATTTGACATAAAGATAAAGAATATGAGTGATGTGATTCATTATGCAAAACTCATTTTCGAAAAGGGAATTTCTTATGTGGTTATTTCTCTTGGGAAAGATGGAGCACTATTAGTATGTGAAAAAGGAATCTATCAGGCAAAACCACCGAAAGTTTCTGTTGTAAATACGGTAGGCTGCGGAGATTCTATGGTCGGAGCTTTTGCAGTGTCCATAGAAAAAGAGGCCGAGCCAGAAGAATGTTTAAAATATGCAGCAGCCGTTGCAACGGCCAATGCCATGTCTTCTGAAACCGGTCATTTTGATCAGAAACAATTAGAAGAGATATTTGATAAAGTAAAAATATACAAAATAGAAAGTGAGAACGAATTATGCCTTTAGTTACAACAAAACAATTATTATTAGATGCCCAGAAAGGCGGTTATGCTGTCGGTGCATTTAATGTAGAAAATATGGAAATGGTACAGGCTGTTGTTGCAGCTGCAGAGGAACTTAAGTCTCCGGTCATTATGCAGACAACACCTTCTACTGTAAAATATGCGGATTTGGCTTATTTTTATGCCAATGTAAAAACAGCAGCCGAAAAAGCAAGTGTTCCGGTTGTAATGCATTTAGACCATGGCAGCAGCTTTGAACTGGCTATGCGGGCATTACGTACAGGATATACTTCCATTATGATTGACGGTTCCCATGAGTCATTTGAGGATAATATTGCAGTCAGTAAAGCAGTTGTTGATGCATGCCATCCATCGATGATTCCGGTTGAAGCGGAGCTGGGAAAAGTCGGTGGAAAGGAAGACGATTTAGATGGAGGAGAGGGAAACCCATACACTGACCCAAATGAGGCAAAATTATTTGTAGAAAAAACAGGAATTGATTCTCTTGCAGTGGCAATCGGTACCGCACATGGCGTTTATAAAGGAACACCTAAAGTAGATGTAGAACGTCTCAGTGAGATACGAAAAGTAGTAGATATTCCTTTAGTTCTTCATGGTACCTCCGGTGTGCCGGACGAAGTGGTAAAAGAGTGTATCAAACGGGGAATCTGTAAAGTAAATTATGCAACCGATTTAAGAATTGCATTTTCAAAAGGGGTTACGGCTGAATTAAAAGAAAAGCCAGATACCATTGATCCGAAAAAATATAATTCCCGCGGACGAGAAGAAGTTAAGAAGTATGTGATGAATAAAATCCGTGTCTGCCAAAGTGTAGGAAAAGCATAAAAATTAAAAAGAACTCCGGTTATTTTGAGAATCATTGTCAAAATAACCGGAGTTTTGTCTGATAATGAGAAAAAATATCAACAATTGATGTCTCATTTGACTAACAGATAGAGTCACTGCTATACTTTTTTATGTAAAGAAATTGTAAATCATTTGCAAGGAGTGATGACATGAAACAACACAAATTCTGGTCCATAGCCATGGCAGTATGCTTTATTATGGTTATCTATACAGGACACAAACACAGATAAGAAGGGAGACTTGAAGATGTTAGACAATTTAGACATTAAAAAAATCGCATTTTTTGCCGGAGGTGTTTTATTCGGAACAGCAGGAGTGAAAGTACTTGCCAGCAAAGATGCAAAGAAAGTATACACAGGTTGTACTGCAGCAGTGCTTCGTGCAAAAGACTGTGTAATGAAAACAGCGACTACAGTTCAGGAAAATGCGGAAGATATCCTTGCTGAAGCAAAACAGATGAATGAAGAACGTGCCGCTTTTGATGAAGCAGCCGAAATGGAAGATGCTTCCTGCGAAGAGACAGCAGAATAAAAATAGCGTGTGCAGACGGGGCTGAATTCAGCCCCGTTTTTATGGAGGTGACTTTTTTAAGTGAAATATACAATCAAACACGAGATGAAAGGTGGCATGAGAATTCATGTTGCTCAAAAAAGGATGTCCTGCAAAGAAGCGGATACACTTCTTTATTTTATTCATGGTCTGGTCAATGTGACGGAAGTCAAGGTATATGAGCGGACAGCAGATGTACGAATCCGATATGTAGGAAAACGGGAAGAGATAATAGAGGCATTAAAACAATTCAGTTATGATAAGGTAGAGGTTCCGGATGCTGTTATTACTCATTCCGGCAGGCAATTGAATGCAGAATATAAAGAAAAACTTATATCGAAAGTGGTTTTCAGGATGTGTGGCAAGTTTTTTATTCCATATCCAATCCGGAAAGTATATATTGCCGTAAAATCAGCAAAATATATTGCAAAAGGAATTCAGAGTCTGAGGAAACGTAAGCTTCAAGTGGAAGTACTTGATGCCACTGCAATCGGCGTTTCTGTCATCAGAGGAAATATGAATACAGCCTCTTCGATTATGTTCCTGCTTGGAATCGGGGAACTTTTAGAAGAATGGACCCACAAAAAATCAGTAGGTGATCTGGCAAGAAGCATGTCCTTAAATGTTGGAAAGGTATGGTTAAAAAAAGACGGACAGGAAATTCTTGTTCCGGCTTCGGAGATTGTACCGGATGATGAAGTTGTTGTACATATGGGAAATGTAATTCCATTTGATGGCGTAGTGATATGTGGAGAAGCCATGATTAATCAAGCTTCTCTAACCGGAGAATCTCTCCCTGTTCACAAGGAAGAAGATGGATATGTTTATGCCGGGACAGTGGTAGAAGAAGGAGAAGTTACCATTTGCGTAAAAGAAGTATCCGGATCTACCAGATATGAAAAGATTGTAACAATGATTGAGGAATCTGAAAAATTAAAATCTGGCCTTGAGAGCCGGGCAGAACGTTTGGCAGACCGTCTTGTTCCATATACCTTAGCAGGAACCGGACTTACCTGGCTCATTACCAGAAATACCACAAAGGCATTATCTGTTCTTATGGTTGACTTTTCCTGTGCTCTGAAATTGGCAATGCCAATCTCGGTTCTTTCTGCAATCAGAGAAGCCGGTCTTTACAATATCACAGTAAAAGGCGGGAAATATTTAGAAGCAGTTGCAGATGCAAAAACTGTGGTATTCGATAAGACCGGGACATTGACCAAAGCAAAACCAACAGTGAAAGAAGTGGTTACTTTTAATGGACAAACGGAAGAAGAAATGCTTCGCGTGGCGGCCTGCTTAGAAGAACATTTTCCACATTCTATGGCAAAGGCGGTTGTAAAAGCTGCAAAAGAAAGAAATCTAGAACACGAAGAGATGCATTCGAAAGTAGAATATATTGTGGCTCATGGTATTTCGTCTTATATAGGAGATAATAAAGTGGTAATTGGAAGTTATCATTTTGTTTTTGAAGATGAAAAATGCGAGATACCGACAGAGGAAAAAGACAGATTCGACAGTCTGCCAACGGAATATTCACATCTTTATTTAGCAATTGATCAGAAACTTGCGGCAGTCATCTGTGTGGAGGATCCTTTGCGGGAGGAAGCGGAAGCTGTGATTAATTCTTTGAAACGGTCTGGCATTGAAAAAGTGGTTATGATGACCGGTGACAGTGAAAGAACAGCGGCGGCCATTGCCAAAAAGGTTGGTGTAGATGAATATTATTCCGAAGTGCTCCCTGAAGACAAAGCTCATTTTATTGAAGAGGAAAGGGCACTTGGGAATGCGGTTATTATGATTGGAGACGGGATTAATGATTCACCGGCACTTTCCGCAGCGGATGCTGGAATTGCAATCAGTGATGGTGCGGAGATTGCAAGAGAGATTGCAGATATTACCATTGCCGCAGACGATTTGTATGAAATAGTGACTTTGAGAATGCTCAGCATGAGCTTGATGAAGCGAATACGAAGAAATTACAGAAGCATTGTCGGCATCAATACGGCATTGATTTTGCTTGGTGTCAGTGGTGTGATACAGCCAACTACTTCGGCACTTCTTCATAATACATCAACATTGGGGATTAGTTTAAAGAGCATGCAGAATCTACTGAGCTAACAATAGAATCATACAATTTGAATAAAAATGAAACGGTTTGCAAAAGATAAATAGTTGAACTATGATGGAATAGGGTGTTATAATGAATCCCAATTGGAGGTGTGCGCCATTTGGAAAAATATCAGTTATATAAAAACGGAAAAATATTTACTGCAGTTTCTCGTTATTATTTTGTAGAGGCGATGATTGCAAAAGATGGAATCATTACTTGGACAGGAAAAAAGGAAGAAATACCGGCAGGAGACTACGAGGAGATAGATCTTAACGGTGCCTGCGTTATTCCGGGATTCGTTGATGCCCACATGCATGCAGTATTATTGTCGGGTTACGTCCGACAAATTTGTGCTATGTCACCGAAAATCAATTCCATCACAGAACTTACGGAGGCAATCCAAAAAAAGCGATTGGAACAGGGACCTGGAAGATGGTGCCTAGGCTGGGGCTATGATGAATCTAAGATAAAAGAAAAGCGTCTGCCTGACCGCTATGATTTAGACCGGGGATGTGCAGATTCTCCGGTCTCTATTGTAAGGACCTGTGCACACATCCGATGTGTAAACAGTAAAGCTTTAGAAATCGCCGGAATTACGAAGGATACAAAAGATCCGGAAGGTGGGGAGATTGTAAGAGATGCTTCCGGTGAGCCGACAGGAATTTTAAAAGAAAAGGCAAGAGATTTGATTCTTGATTTCATTCCCACTCCTGATAGAGAGGAATCGGTGAAAGATTTAGTTGATTTAGGAAGGAAGCTGCTTTCTCAGGGAATTGTTGCAATTGGGGATATGGGAAATCTTGATAGCACAGATAATTATCCTCTTTTTCTTCAGGCTTCCAAGAGGGGATTTTTACAGGAAACAGCAGTTTACTCTATGTGGGATTATATTTCAGAAAAAGAGATGGATCTTTCCGCTGAAAAATGGGATAAAAACGGTCAGATTTTTTATGCTGGATTGAAACTGATCTGCGATGGCAGTGTATCTGGAAAAACCGCCTGGATGGCACAGCCTTATCTTGGCTCAAAAGAGAATTATGGCATCTTTGCATGCACAAAGCAACAACTTGCTTTGGCTATTGATTTTTGCAAAAAAAGGCATTGTCAGCTTGCTCTTCACGCAATGGGAACCAGGACTATTTCGCATATTATAGACACCGTCTGTCAGGAAGATAAATGGACAATAGGTGCCGAACCCCATGTAAGAGTGGAACATGTCACAGATCCGACAATGGATAGTATGAGTAAAGCTGCACAAAATGGCATTTCCGTTGTGACTCAACCAATCTTTCTTTACTCTGAAATAGAAAGTTATGTCAATAACCTTGGACATAAATGGTTAAAACGATGTTATCCAGTAAAGCAGTTATTAGATCAAAATGTGAAAGTCTGTTTTTCCACAGATGCACCTGCCAATTCCTGGCCAGAGCCGGCAGATCCATTTTCTAATATAAAAGGAAGTGTCACAAGGATTGCTTACGACGGAACGGACATGGGGCAGGAACAGGCGATTGATGTCAATACGGCTATCCTATTATATACGAGAGAGGCAGCCGAAATTTGTGGTCTTCAAAAACTAGGCCAGTTAAAAGAGGGGTATAAAGCCCATTTTATAGTTCTTGATAAAGATATCTTTACGATTCCTTCTGAAGAAATTGATACTGTAAAGGTAGAGACTGTGTATATGTATGGGAAAGAAGTGTATTCTATGTTGTTTTAAGGGTTACTAAAATACAAATTGAATTAATATCATGTAAAACACAGTTCCAGCTGCAATGCTAAGCAGTGTATTCTTTTTCCATATATGAAGAACAGCAACGCCAATGCAGGCCAATAGCTCCGGCAGACCATGGGAACCGGAAAAAATGTCTACGTTACGAAGACAGTAAATGACCAGCATCCCAATAATTGCATAGGGTAATACATTAGAGAGATAAGTGATAAAAGAAGGTGTTTTTCTTTTTCCGCCAAATACAGCAAAGGGAAGAAAACGAAGCAGCATAGTTACCACTGTAATTACCATAATTAACGCCAGGGAATGTATCTTATTCATCTTCTTTTTCCTCTTCTTTCTTTACAATCTTTCTTTTAAACAACAGGAGAGTTGCTGTAATTCCAATCATAGCGGGAATCAGGAATTGATCGGCTCCAAATAGCAGTAGACAAAGGAAGGAAACACCTACTCCAATCAAAGCACTCCTATGATTGGAGTTTTCTTTCCATTGATCAATGAATACCACCAGAAATAAAGCGGTCATAGAAAAATCTATGCCGGCAGTGTTGAAGGAAAGCAATGTGCCGATTCCTGCCCCTGCTACACTTCCTATAATCCAGTAGCATTGGTTCATCATTGTCAGTAGAAAATAAAATTTATTTTGATCTACTCCTTCCGGTACATCTCCGCTGCAAACGAGAGAATAGGTTTCATCGGTTAATCCAAAAATTAAATAGGGCTTATATGGTTTTGTATCCTTATATCGTTCTATCATAGATACTCCATAGAAAAGATGCCTTGCATTTACCATCACTGTCATCAAAGCTGCAGAGATGAAGGAAGCGCCCCCAGCTAATAGATCAATGGCTACATATTGCATGGACCCGGCGTAAATCAAAAGACTCATAAGAAAAGCCCAGCCAATTCCGTATCCTTTTGTTTCTAAAAGTATTCCAAATCCTACCCCTAATACCAGATATCCGGCCATAACAGGAAGAGATTTTTTAAATGCGTATTTTATCGTCATATCTTTATTATCCTTTTAAAATATTTATGTGATTATATATTGTTATCTGAGCATTGATCCAAAGAGTCATGGACAGGAACAGACTGATAGTCATCTAGCAATTGCTGTAAAGTAATCTGCTCCATTTTGTGTTGAACTGATTCTTCAATATCCCGGTAAGGTTTTTCCAGAATGGAATAAATCTGTCTTCCAACAGGACAATTCTCGGCTGGATTTGGATGTAAGCCAATTAAGTGTTTCAAACCATCCGGTTCCAAAGCATAATACACGTTCCAGATGGTAATAGTATCTGGTTTCTGTTTTAAAAATGTACCACCAATGCCTCTTGCAACTGTAATAATGTCAGCTTTTTTCAAAGAATTCAGAATACTTCTGATAGCGGCTGCGTTACAGCCGGTACTTTTTGAAAGCAATTCACTGGTAACTTTGGTTTGTTCCTGATAATTTGCAATCAATATTAAACAATGAAGAGCAATGGAGCATTTTGTATTTATTCTCAAAAAAATTTCCTCCCCTATTCTCAGTCTGCTCTTATTATACTTATTTTGCTCACCGATGTAAATATAAACTTTACAATGCCTTTTAAGAAGTGTATAATGATTGTAAAAAGTAAAATTACAACGAAGAAACAAAAATGTTGTATATGGGAATCGAGCTTATGATGATGCACTTCTTGAATTAAAAAATGTTTTGGAAGAAACCGGTTTTCAAGTGATTGGTGCGGGGGCTTTTGTTGCAAAACATTCTATCGTTACAGAAGTGGCAGAAGGCCGGCCGGATATGGATGATATCGCAGAGATTCATACATTTGCAACAGCATTGCTTCAGAAAGAGGAAGAAAATGAAGTGCATTCATTACAGGTACCTGGAAATGAACCTTACAGGACCCAGATGAATATGCCTGTCGCACCAATCACCTTAGAAGGGTGTAAAAAGTGTGGAAAATGTGAGAAAATCTGCCCTGCAGAAGCGATTCATTTATTTATAGTGAAAAAATTCAACAATAATCTCTTGGAGAACAGTGATAATATTCTCGAAATGCCTTATAAAAATTGCTGCTGTTACTATATCCTAACATAAATGCAATTTCTTCAATGGAAAGGTTTGTTCCTTTTAAAAGACTAGTGGCACGCTGCATACGCTGTTCAAGTAGGAGTTCCGAAAAGGATTTTCCAAGTTCTCTTTTAAGTAAAGTCGAGATATAGTTTGGATGATAGGAGAAATGCTGTGCAATATCTTTTAGAGTAACAACATCTGTATGCTCACCCATAAATCGTACAATTTTATCAGAGAGCGTTTCATTTTCGGGGATGGGGATGGAACGCTTGTATTGTCTTGCCACCTGCATAAATAACGTCAATGCCATAGGACGCAGAATTGCCTGTGTATCTTCTCGTTTATTCGCATATTCTATAATCATCATTTCGAGTAAAGTCCGTACTTGAATGTCATCATCAAAACGAAGATGAATATATTCTTCGGAATATTCATTCGTCTGCGGTTCCAGAAAGAAATGGAAAAGAGCAGCATCAGAAGATAAAACAGGCAGGAATGTCTTAAAAAATGTGTCTGTTTTTATGAGAACGCCTACAATGATTTCTTTCGGACTTCTGTTTTGTATGGCGTAGCCGGCATAAGGCTGGCCAATATAACATTCATTTTCATGAATGGTAATCTGATTGTCATATTTATAACTGACAGCACCATAATCACCTTTATATGCATAATTAAAGAAGAAGAAATCCTGTCTGTGAAACATCTCATTGGTTTCTGAACCATGGGCTACACAAATCATAATGTCTTCTTTTTCATCACCGGGCCATAATTGGGTTTTTTCTCTTGGACTACCTGGTGGAACTTCTAAATAGCTCCAATGAATATTTCTGAACTGTTCACTTAATGTTTCGATAGCATTATTAAGTATCGAATTATCCATATATATCACCTCTTTTCCAAAGTATATCATTAAATGTTTGAATTTACCATATATAATATTAAGATTTACCGCTGAAATAAAAAATAAGACAACGTATAATCTGCTTATGAAAAGTGACACAAAAGATATGTGACACTAAAATCACAGATTAGAAATACGAGGAGGATTATCATGAACAATTTTATTTTTAACATGCCAACAAGAGTATTATTTGGTTCAGGGCAGTTAAATCATTTGCACGAAGAGGTATTACCGGGCAAAAAGGCTTTGATTGTTACTTCTAACGGTTCATCAACCAAGAAATACGGATATCTTGAAAGAGTGGAAAAAGAACTGGATCAGGCAGGAGTAGCACACGCATTATTTGATGAAATCAGACCAAACCCGACGAAAGAAAATGTTATGGATGGTGCAAAAGCAGTTAAGGATCACGAATGTGATTTCGTAGTAGCACTTGGCGGCGGCTCTGTTATGGACTGTGCAAAATGTATTGCATTGATGGTTACCAATCCAGGAGACATCTGGGATTATTCTTTGAGCTCACAGGGTGGAAAAAAGAATGCAGAATTTGATGCAATTCCAATCGTTGCAATTACCACATCAGCAGGTACTGGTAGTGAAGTAGATATTGCGGCAGTTATTTCCAATGATGAG
>JAUNBT010000339.1 GCA_030526985.1 Lachnospiraceae bacterium
CAAACAAACAATTATACTTGATAGTTCCAGCCTTTACTACATTGTCTCATCCTAACAAAATTACGATAAATTCCCTCTTCATCAATTAATTTCTTATGATTTCCTTTTTGTACAATGGCACCATCAGAAATAACTAAAATTTCATCTGCATTTTGTATTGTATTTAATCTATGTGCAATAACAAGTAGTGTTTTTCCTTTACAGAGTTCAGAAATTGCTTCCTGAATATAACTTTCATTATCTGCATCTACACTAGCCGTTGCCTCATCTAGTATAACAATAGGTGCATCTTTTAATATACATCTGGCAATGGATATTCTCTGACACTCGCCACCTGAAAGTGATGCTCCGCCTTCTCCTACAACTGTTTGAAACCCATCTGGAAGACTCATAATAAAATCATAGCATCTTGCTTTCTTTGCAGCTTCCACAACCTCTGCTTCTGTGGCATCTGGCCTGCCTATAATGATATTATTATAAATCGTATCTTGAAATAAATAGACTCTTTGGAATACCATACTGATATGATCCATTAATTCCGTAAGTGGAATATCTTTAACATTTTTTCCACAAACTAAAACTTCTCCTTTTGAAACATCCCAAAATCTAGCTAATAAATTGGCTACTGTAGATTTACCCCCACCAGATGCCCCCACTAATGCAATCATACTATTTTGGGGTACTTCAAAGGAAATATTATAAAGGACTTGCTTTTCGCCATAGGCAAAATCAACATTTTTAAACTGAATTACAGGCAACCTCTTACCGTATTGTGTTTCTATATTTTTAGGAAGATGGAGCTGGCCTTGATCTTGTAATTCTTCTTCATTAAATATCCCTTCCATTCTGTCTAAACAGCTATTCATAACCGTCAATCTAGTTGCATTGCCATATAAAGCTTTCATTGGTGCAAAAATATCAAATGTAAATAAAATCATGCCAATTACAAATTCCACTTTTATCATACCTGTTTTATAAAGGAGTAAACTCAAACCTAAAAGAAGTGCTGATGATAAACCAAAAACTAAATTTGCTCCTCTCTGCCATGGTGCATGTGCTTCTTCAAAGTGAAGACTTGTATGACACATTTGCTTAAAATTATTAGATAGTTCTTTAGACTTTTCTCCTAATAAATTATAGGTCTTAATAATACCGATTCCTTCTGCAAAGTCAAGTACAGCATCTGTTAATTTTTCTGATTGTTCCTGTCTTTCGGCAGAATCAACTAATGCTTCGTTTTTTAATCCTTTTCCCACTATAAGATAAATCATAATGATTATAATCCCTGCTGCACCAAGTAATGGATGCAGGAAAAATAGGAAAGCAATCATAATACATTCAGAGAAAATATAATTCATCATATCGCCTATGACAGTCATACAATTTTCCTCGATAAAAACCATATCGCTAGATAATACAGAACTGATTTTTCCTATATTACCTTCTGTAAAATATCCCATAGGCATTTTTCTAAGATGATTGCCTAGTTCCATACGTTTATCTGCAAAAATCATAAATCCAGCTGCAGATTGTAATCGATCTTCAATATTTTGAAAAACAACTTGTAAAATAATACTAAGTAATATGCCACCTGCCAAATATAAACATGTTTGTTTTGTAACACTATGATCCATGAATTGAATAATCATTATAAATGCCAGTCCCATTGGCATCTTTGATGCCATTGATTTCAAGAATGCAAATACAAATGCCAGTTTAATTCTCCAGCTATACTGTCCTGACTGTTTAAGGATTCGACTTATTAATCTAATCATGCTCTTACCTCCTCTGTATTCACGCTCCACATGCTACTCTTTTGACTGGCTTGCCATAATGTTTGATATTCTTTACTTTGCTGTAAGAGTTGCTCATGGGTACCAGAAGCTTTTATTTCTCCTGCTTTCATCACAATAATTTGATTTGCATTCATAATAGAAGGTAAGCGATGTGCAATAACAATAATTGTTTTTTTCTTTATAACTTCAGAAATTGCTGCATTCATCTTTTCCTCATTTTCTGGGTCCATAAAAGCTGTTGCTTCATCTAGTACAACAATAGGTGCATCCTTTAACAATGCCCTAGCAAGTGAAATACGCTGTCTTTCTCCTCCTGATAATTGTTTGCCTCCGTCACCTGCCATTGTATAAATTCCCTTTTCTAGCCTTTGTAAGAATTCATTACACTGAGCCTTTTTTGCAGCTTCCAACACTTCTTCATCTGTTGCACTTGGTTTCCCTAAACGAATATTTTCCATAAGACTCATATTAAATAAAAATTGCTCTTGAGATACATATGAAATCTCTTGATTCAAAGCTTCTACACTCATCTGTGAAATATCTTGACCTCCAATTTTAATGCTTCCAGATGTTAAATCATAAAAATGAACCAATAGCTTAGCAAGCGTTGACTTGCCACTTCCTGATTCTCCTACTAATGCTGTTAAAGTCCCTTCCTTAGCTGAAAATGAAACATTGTGCAGTACTTCTGCATCTTTATAAGCAAAACATACATTTTCAAATGAAATATTATGATTTGTTCCATAAAATTCATCATTAGTTTCTTTTAAAGGTGGTGCACTTAACATATTTTCTAATGTCTCAATCTTATACTTTATTTGCGGCATAGTAGAACCGAAACTTAAAGAACGAAGGAGTGGTACCCCCACACCAAATCCCATACATAACACCAAAATCAATTTTGGTAATGTTGAAAATCCTGCAATTACAAAATAAGTTCCAACTGGCAGCAGGAGCATTGCTGTACATGGCAAGATACTATTATACAGTGCCATCCATGGCCAACATACTTTGTACCAATCAAGTGTAAAATCCCTATAATCCTTAAT
>JAUNBT010000340.1 GCA_030526985.1 Lachnospiraceae bacterium
CCAATGGCATACAATCCTTGAATAGTCTGAAACCCTTTCTCGTACTTCTCCGGATTTCTCCATATAGCCAATCGTTCCAAACGATAACTTTCCATCGCCAGAAAAATACCCACAAAAGCAATCCCAGCCACGCCCACACCAATGAATTGCAGATATTTTGGATTGGACATAAAAATCAAAATTACTGCAATACCCAAAATAATAATCGCTGTACTTAGATTATTCGCCCCCACTAATCCCACAATGGGAAGAATCCACAACATTACTTTTAACATAAATAGAAAGCCTGTAGTCTTCTTAGTTCTCTCGATCTGATAAGCCAGAAATAAAATCACTGCTACCTTGGCAAATTCCGATGGCTGAAAAGACAACGGACCCAATGACAACCATCTTTTTGACCCGTTATATTCTTCTCCCACAAACAAAACCAACGTGGAAAGCCCCATAGAAATCAGATAACACAAAGGTGCCATTTTCACAAGCCAATGATAATCCATCTGCGATACCAGATACATAGCCATTAATCCTAATGATGTTGCAAATAACTGTTTTTTGAAATAATAGGCCTCATCATGAAACTTCACCCGTCCATTGTAAGCACTGGTGCTGTAAAGTAAAACCAATCCAAAAATCACCAGCAGCAATACCAACACCAGCATAGTTCCATCTATTTTCTTTCCTTTGGATTTTATCAGCACAAGCTTCCTCCAGAAGATACATTCTACCTATAACTTATGTCTGTGTCTCTAAAATCTTTCAAAGATTTTACATAAATGCGATAGTTAAGTTTTCGAAAAGAATGTAAAATTGGCTTCAGCTGGTACAGGAAGGGAGATATTTCATGAAAAAAACTTATGTCATAGATACGAACGTACTGATTCAGGCTCCATATGCTTTGGAAAATTTCGAGGATAATAATCTGGTGATTCCTCTGGTAGTTTTAGAAGAACTGGACGGATTAAAAAAAGCCGAAGGTGAAAAAGGGGCAAATGCCCGAGAAGCCATTCGTTATTTGGAAAACCTGAGAATTCGTGGTGATCTGCTTACTGGAGTTGAACTTCCCACTGGCGGAATGGTTCGGGTAGAAGCCAACTGCGTTGAAGTAGTTCTTCCTGAGCATCTTCCCGACAACAAAATGGATAACCGGATTTTAAAGGTATGCAAGGGCATACACGACAATCAAACGGATCCTATTATTCTGGTCACCAAAGACATTCTTCTTCGTGTAAAAGCACAGATGCTGGGAATTCCTTCACAGGATTATATGGCAGAACAGGTCCTTCCCGGACACGCTCAATATAGCGGTCGTTGCGAGTGTTTCGTCCCTGAAGATAAATTCAAAGATTTTAAGAAAAAAGGGATTCAAACAAAATATGCATACACTGTGGATTCCTCAGGAAAACCTGAAAACATTTCTTTTATAGAAAATCAATTTGTCATTGTACATGCAGATCAATCCCATAAAAAGACACAACTTGGAAAAGTTCAAAAAGATAAAATTGTTGCTTTGGAGCACAAAAAAGCGAAGCCTTATGAAGTGACGCCTCGGAATGTAGGTCAGTATTTTCTTCAGGAAGCATTGATGATGGATGCAACTCAAGCACCTCTTGTCGTTGTCAAAGGAATGGCCGGAACTGCCAAAACCTTCTACTCCATCGCAGTAGGTTTGGAAAAGATTTTAAATCACCCAACTGGGGAATATCGAAAAATCATCATCAGCCGTCCAAATGCCCAGTTTGACTCCGATATCGGTTTTTTACCTGGGGACGAGCAGGAGAAAATATCACCACTCATGAGACCTGTCGTGGATAATCTGGAACAGTTGATTGACTCCAATGAAGAAGAACGTTATTCAGATGAACTGGAACTTCAGGGAAAAGTAGCGGAGATTTTTGACCGTGGAATCATCCAGGCGGAAGCCATGAATTTCATTCGCGGTCGCTCTTTTGTAAATACTTATCTAATCATTGATGAAGCCCAGAACATGACTCCCAATCAAATCAAGGGAATCATCACCCGTGCGGGAAAAGGTACAAAAATCATTTTACTTGGTGATCCAAACCAGATTGACCGTCCATTTCTAGATGAACGTACCAATGGATTAAGTTATGCCAGCGAGCATATGAAAGGCAGCCCATATTGTTACCAGATTACACTTACTGCGGATGAATGCGAACGTTCTTCCCTGGCTATGGACGCCATTCAAAGATTATAAATATAGAAAGAAGATAAAATATGGATAAAGTAACTTATAATACGATTAAAGCATCAAAAGAAATTAAAGTATACATTAACAAAGGAAATGACACTCTGGGGGTTATGGGATTTACTGAACATTCCACCAGCCATGCTACAAAAGTAGCCGAAACTGCCGGTTCTCTTCTAAAAGAATTGGGCTATAAAGACCGACTGATTGAATTAACCAAAATTGCCGGTTACATGCATGATATCGGAAATTCCATCAATCGCCATGATCATCCGCACAGCGGAGCTTTAATGGCCTTTCAGATTTTAAATAAAATGGAAATGGATCCAGAAGAAATTGCAATTATAGTAAGTGCCATCGGACAGCACGACGAGCAGACTGGAACTTCTACTGATCCTGTTTCTGCTGCACTCATATTGGCTGATAAGACAGATGTTCGCCGTAATCGTGTCCGTAACCCTGTCATTTCCCGTTTTGATAAACATGACCGGGTTAATTATGCAGCGATTTCTTCCAAATTGACTGTTTTAAAGGATAAAAAAGTAATTCGACTGACGATTGAACTGGATGAAGAAATCTGCTCTTTAATTGATTATTTTGAGATCTTTTTGCAGCGTATGCTGATGTGTAAG
>JAUNBT010000051.1:0-5896 GCA_030526985.1 Lachnospiraceae bacterium
CACAGCAGACGCCGGGGCCTCAACAATACATTGGAATTATTCAATTTTTCCTACTATTAATCTGTTATTTTTCTGCATTCGATGTAATATCTCTTATCTTCAGCATGTCCCATGGAAAATGTTTTTCTTGGGAGGGCGCCGTCACAGATTACGGTTGGGAATAATTCTTCTTTTCCCATGTCTGGGAGGATGAAGCCTATGCTTTGTGGCTGTTTTGTGAGATTCTTTAATGTGTCACTGCCATGGATGTAGTCTATCTTTCCGCCAGTTTCTTTTAGATATGTATCTAAAAAGCTTTGGAGGCTTCCTACGGTTAACTTGGAGCATGGTTTTGTGATTATGATTTCTTCTGCTTTGCCATCTTTTACAACTTGTAGTTTCTGGCCTTCGCCTTCTTTGGCGATGCCTAATGTTTCTGTCATTTTAGCCATTAGGTCATCGGCATCGATCTCGGTTAGGATTCGATGGATGGCTTCGAATTCTAATGCAGGGCTGTGAAGATTTACGATTTCAACTAAGGCATAGCGGGCAGGATGGTTTGAAAGATCCTTACCTGGATTTGCTGCTTTTAACTGCTCGTAGAACTCTTTGGCTGTTGCTAAGGAATGGTTGCCGTCTCCCATAGCGTACAGGAGTACGTTTTCCTCCTGCAGGTTATATTTTGCATTGAAGGAATCTAAATCGCATAGGGCGGTTAAGGCATCATCGACTGCCTTCTTTTCTTCCTCTCCGAGAAGGTATCCCTTTACACTGCCACCGTTTTGCATCAGAGTAAAATCATAGACTTTCTTCATTGTGTCTGTCTTTTTCTCTAAAGGCTCAAGGACAGTCTTCTTGTCATCATCAATCAGAATCATGATATGAGGAAGTTCTACATCAGCACCTTTTCGTACTTTGATGCGGGGTGGGATTCTCTCGATTACCGTTGCTTCCGTTGCACGAACCTGAGATTTGCTGCCTTTTTGGTAGTTATACTCTTCCAAATCCAACTTACCGATTAATCCGGCACGCACCTTTCCGGTACTGTCTGTTCTTTCAAGATAAATCATAGAATCTTTGTATTCTGTAAAGATTCCCTCTGTCTTGTAATCCTTCATTGCTGCATGGATTTTCTCTAAACGGGCTTCCACGTCATCTTCTTCGAGATATACCTCCGGCAAGATAAGATTCAAAGTGGAAGGGGCATCCCCAACAATCTCTTTGGTCTTATCCCAGTATTCCGGTTCGCTGGTATACTGGTCGCAGGCGATGACTGCCCACTTACTCATGTCTGTTCCTTCTTTTGGTAATAAAATATCTGCGTTTTTAAATGCTGTTGCCATTTGCTTGTCCTCCTTTATTTTGCTGTTGGTCCCTGCGTTTTTGGAAAAATGGCATAACACAAAAAGGGACGTTCTATTGCATATTTTATCATAGTCTTACAGATGAGACAAGAAAATTAGAAAGACTTTCAACACATTCTCATAGAAAGACCTTTTTCTTTCAAATATTGTTTTAAATCCATAATTTCTAATTCTTTGTAATGAAACAGGGATGCTGCTAGAGCTGCATCGGCTTTTCCCTCTGTCAAGGCATCATAAAAATGATCTTTTGTGCCGGCTCCACCGGAAGCGATTACCGGGATCGATACATTTTCTGCAATCATGCGGGTCAGTTCAATATCATAACCGGCTTTGGTTCCATCACAGTCCATGCTGGTAAGAAGGATTTCGCCTGCTCCTCTTTTTTCGACCTCCATCGCCCATTCTACAGCATCAATTCCAACATCGATTCTTCCACCATTTTTATAAATATTCCAACCGGAACCGTCTTCTCTTCGGCGGGCATCAATAGCAACGACTACGCACTGGTTCCCGAATTTATCCGCTGCATCGCTAATCAGTCTTGGGGTATTAATGGCAGAACTGTTAATGGATATTTTATCTGCCCCTTCTCTTAAAATCTCTTTAAAATCATCTACAGTACGAATGCCGCCTCCTACAGTAAATGGAATAAATACGGTTTCTGCCACTCTCCTTACCATGTCGACCACAGTTTTTCGTGCATCCGATGAAGCTGTAATATCCAAAAAAACCAATTCATCTGCGCCTGCTTTATCATAGGCTTTTCCGATTTCAACCGGATCACCTGCGTCTCTTAAATTCACAAAATTAACACCTTTTACAACCCTGCCGCCATGAACATCCAAACAGGGAATGATTCTCTTTGTATGCATAGATATGTCTCCTTACTATAAAGAAATAAAATTCTTCAAAATTTTCAAACCATCGGAAGAACTTTTCTCCGGATGGAACTGACAGGCAAATATATTCTCCCTTTCTACCGCTGCATGAATCAGCGTGGAATATTCTGTCGTTGCCGCCACATCCTCCTCATGATCTGCTTTTAAATAATAGGAATGAACGAAATATACATAGGGATCTTCTGAAAGCCCCTGAAAAAGCTTTGCTCCTTCCTTTATTTTCAAATTATTCCACCCCATATGTGGAATCTTAAGTCCTTCTTTTTCTGGGATTCGAAGAATCTTACCCTCTAACACACCAAGTCCCTTCACACCCGGACTTTCCTCGCTGGATTCAAATAATAATTGGAGGCCCAGACAAATACCCAAAAAAGGAATCTTTTTATCCACCACATCATAAATCACCTGATCAAGCCCGTAATCCCGAATCTTTCCCATCGCATCACCGAAAGATCCGACTCCAGGCAGGATTACTTTATCACTGGATAAAATCACATTAGCGTCTCTTGTAATTACCGCCTCTTCCCCTAAATAAATCAGTGCTTTCTCCACACTTTTTATATTACCGGCATCATAATCTATTATGGAAATCATTGTTTTCCCCTTTCTTTCTCTTTATCACTTCATCTTATTGTAGTAGAAAATAAACGAATTTGCAAGGATTCCTTCTTTCTTTTCCTACGCTTTTTTAGGCTATTTTTTCTATAATTTCAAGTATTTCTACTTTTTCCTCACCAAAACCCCAACATTTTCCATGTCTTCTTGTGAATTTCCCCGAAATATCCATCAAAGAGTTTCATTTTTTTACATATCTTTGAAATACTTTTATCAAAATCTTCATTTTTTTCCTAAATTATTTTAAAATTTTAAACAGGGTTGAAATCAAAAGTTGATTTTTTCTGAAAAATATTATATATTAAGAGTGTTTATAGGAAATGTATTGTAAAGGAGGCTTAAGTTATGGCAATGAAAGCTAACGTATATGTGGAGTATCAGGGAAAACAGGTGGCTTGTAAAGATATACTTGCAGAAGCAAAAAAAGTATGGGTCAGCGAGGGAAACAAAGTAAAAGATCTGAAAAATGTTGATTTATACGTAAAACCAGAAGAGAATGCTGTTTACTATGTATTCAACGAAGACGAATCCGGTAAGATTGAATTATAATTATAGTATCTTACATAAAAAGGAAAGCTGCGAAAGAATTCATTCTTTCACAGCTTTTTTCGTTTTTGCTCTGTCTAATTGGTATTTAAAAATCTATTCGCTACTTCCTCATAACAGTATAGCAGCTATCCAGTCTTATAATGTTGTGTCAAGATCAATATAGAACTCTACGCCACCTTCTACATTATTTACACCATATTGTTTTCCATGAGCTTCCATTGTTGCCGCAACAATAGAAAGACCGATTCCACTTCCACCATACTCTCTTGTACGAGCCTTATCGACTTTAAAGAACTTAATCCAGATTTTATTAATATCTTCCTCCGGAATATGCTCCCCCGTATTATAAATACAGATTCTTACATCTTTTTCTTTCTGTTTAAAATAGATATGAATCTGACCGTTGTCCGTCACATGATTCAAAGCGTTGCTAATATAATTTGAAAGCACTTCTTCAATCATAAATTCATCTGCCCAGACATATAATGGTTCCTGTCTGTGGAAAATCACATTCACGTTTTTCTTTTCTGCCAATATTTTGACAGAGGAAACCAGATTATTTAAAAGATCTGTCACATCAAACCGTTCAATATGGACTTTGTCCTGACCAAATTCAATCTCATTGAGGGTCAGAAGTTTCTTTACCATCTTATTCATTTTATGAGCCTCATCTGAAATAACCTCGCAGTAAAACTCCCGGCTTTCCTCGTCATCGGAGATATTTTCCTTCAGCCCTTCTGCATATCCTTGTATGAGGGCAATCGGAGTCTTTAATTCATGAGATACATGAGAAATAAATTCTTTTCGCATGTCGTCAATCTCTACTTTTTTATCAATATCTTTTCGAAGTTCATTATTTGCCGTCTTAAGTTCCGATATAGTCTGCTCCAATTTAGAAGATAAATCATTGATACAGATTCCCAAATCACCCAATTCATCCGGTGTAATCTTGGTTACTCTGGCATCAAAATCAAGCTCTCTCATTTTCTCTGCCACTCCGGCCATCTCTTTGATTGGACGGGTAAAGCTTCTAGAAACAATATTCATAATAAGGATGCCAAACATGATTGCCAATGCACCAATGATCGTCAAAAATTTGCTGAATACTCTCACCGTATTCTGCATACTCTCAAGCGGAATCTGCATGGCAACAAGATACCCATTATCCATAAGGCCAAACAAAGTAATATCCTTTTGCCCGACAAAATGATTACGGCTGTCATTGATTACATATCCTGTTGTTTCTAACTTCTCCACGATTTCTTTTGTATTGTCATCGCCGCCAAAAACCGTATAGTTTTGTATCTCCTGTAAGTATTTTGTCATTGTTGTAAAAATCTTTCCACTCTCATAGGTCGTATTATATAAGATTTCCACACCGTAAAAACTGTCGCTTGGCTGGGCAATGACCATTCGGATATTGGATTTTTGTGTAATCTGCCACAACTCATTCTCCGTATCACTGTCTGCCGTATTACTATCTACATTATTAAATAATTCATTAACTTTCTGATAGGTTTCTACGATATTATCCTGTTCTGACTGGTAATAAAAACTTTCTGCAAATGTAAAATTCACAAATGCCGCCACTGCCACAATGGATAAGATTGTCACAATCAAAATTGCTGTCAATTTAAAACGGATCGAATGCCGCATTCTCATCTATTCCACCTCGAATTTATAACCCATACCCCAGATTGTCTTTATATAGGATCCTTTATCTCCAAGCTTACTTCTTAACTTCTTCACATGGGTATCAATGGTTCTGGCATCCCCGAAGTAGTCATAATTCCACACATTATTCAGAATCTTCTCTCTTGAAAGAGCCACGCCCTGATTCACAAAGAAATAATTCAAAAGTTCGAATTCTTTATAGCTTAACTCAACCTTTTTCTCATCGATTGTCACTTCATGAGCCGCAATATTAATCTCAATCCCACCTGCTTTTAACACCTCATTCTCTGCCAGATTATTGGTGCGGCGTAAAATAGCCTCCACACGTGCCACTAAGATCTTCGGACTGAATGGTTTCGATATATATTCATCGACACCTAAATCAAAGCCCTGTAATTCATCATTTTCCTTTCCCTTTGCGGTCAGCATAATAATCGGTACTTTGGAGTATTGTCTAATCTCTTTTACCACTTCAAAGCCATCCATCTTCGGCATCATCACATCCAGGATAATCAGACTAATATCCTTTACTTCAAAAAAGATATCTACAGCTTCTTCTCCATCAGCCGCCTCAAGCACCTCAAAATCTTTCTTTTTCAAAAAGTCTTTGACAAGCTTTCGCATTCTGCTCTCATCATCTACCACTAATATCTTTAATTGATCCATACTTTGATTCCTTCCTTATCTCTCACCATTTTTACTGTTCAGATTGTCTAAACCTGACTCTGAACAATTGTCATTTTTTTAAGAATAACAAAGGCGTATGACCAATTTGTGAATTATCTGCAATTTTTTAATTTTTCCTCAGAAATATTT
>JAUNBT010000051.1:5906-16723 GCA_030526985.1 Lachnospiraceae bacterium
CTCGCTAATTAAGCTATAGGCGACAGAAAATAACGGGATAAATAATATCATACCGACTACTCCTGAAACGCTTGCTCCAAGAGTTACTGCCACTAAAACCCAGATACTTGGAAGTCCAACCGAATTGCCAACCACCTTCGGATAGATTAAATTCCCTTCTAACTGCTGCAAAACAAGGAACAGGATCAAGAACACCAATGCTTTCATCGGATCTACCATTACAATTAAGATTGCTCCTGTAATACATCCGATAAATGCTCCGAATACCGGGATCAAAGCTGTAATCGCAATCAATACACCAATTAAAACTGCGTACGGAATCCGAAGGACAGTCATGGAGATCAAAAACATCATTCCAAGAATACATGCCTCCAAACATTGTCCGGCAAAAAAATTAGAAAAGGTTTTATGCACCAGCGATCCGATTCTATAGATTTCATCCCCAATTTTTTCAGGCAAAAAGGCATAGATAATCATCTTTAACTGCCGATATAATTTTTCTTTTGAACAAAGAATATATATTGCAAAGATCAGACTGATTACTGTATTGGCTGTCCCCTGTACCACAGATGAAAGAACTCCAAACGTAGAACTCAACACACCCGTAGAAAGATGACTCAAATAATTCAAGACCTTCTGCCCAATATCTGACCAGTTAATGGTTAAATTACTAATCCATTGTTCTAAGTCCTCCGCAGGAATATTCCACTTTTTCAATTCAATTAACAAAAGATTCAATGCAGAAGGAACTGTATTAATAATCTTTGTCACCGCATCGGATACCGCCGGAACAATCAAAAGCATAACAATATATACAATTCCAAAAAGCAAAACAAAGGTAAGTACCAGACTGACCGGCCGTTTCCATCTTCTGATTTTTTCTTTTTTTTATTCCAGAAATAAATTGTTTTATATACAAACCAAAGGAAGACTTAACAAAAAAACAAAAAAAACACACACAAAAAAAGGTAAAAAAACCACCGTTTTCCCAAATGAAGCAAATGTGTTTATTATATATAAAAAGAAGAATAGCAGCAATGCATACGTTATGTAAATTAAACCTTTCTTTTTTCCCTCTGATTTCAATTCTTTTTCTCCTTTCAATCCAGTATTAGTACCTTATCATTCTTTTTTTGAAAAGTAAATACATAGTCCTAATTTTTCTATTGATAAATTCTTACAAGTTTCTTTCTATTTCTCTTTTCTTTCACATCTAGTATTAAAAACCACTTTAGAAAGTATAAATTTCTAATTCATCTTGACATTCTCTCCTTTCCGCCGTATAATAGCAAATAGTTTGGGAATCAAAGTTTTTATTTCCCAGCGTAATTTTGAAAGGACGAAGAAAGAATATGAATTTAAAACCATTGACCATCGGTGATTTAACAATAAAATACCCTATTATTCAGGGTGGGATGGGCGTCGGCGTAAGCCGTTGCCGCTTAGCCGGTGCAGTCGCAAAGGCCGGCGGGATGGGGGTCATCTCTACCGCTCAGATTGGTTATGACGAGCCAGACTTTGACAAACATCAGATTGCAACGAATTTAGAAGCCATTGGAAAGCATGTCCGCAAGGCAAAAGAGATTGGCAAAGACGGCGGCGGTGCCGTCGGTGTCAATATCATGGTCGCAACAAAGGATTATGACCGTTACGTGAAAGCAGCCTGTGAAGCCGGAGTAGACGCTATCATTTCCGGTGCCGGACTACCGGTCACTCTCCCTGGTCTTACGGAGGGCTACGAACATGTAAAATTAGCACCTATTGTTTCCAGTAAAAAAGCCACTTCTGTTATATTAAAGATGTGGGACCGGAAGTTTCACCGGACTGCTGACTTTCTTGTCATTGAAGGGCCCAAAGCCGGCGGACATTTAGGATTTTCCAAAGAACAGTTAGATCACATGGATGAGATGGATTACGATAAAGAAATTATAGATATTATTGAATGTAAAAAAACATTTGAAGAAAAATATGACTGTAAGATCCCTGTCGTTGTCGCAGGTGGAATTTTTGACCATGCCGATATTATGCATGCCCTTTCTTTAGGTGCCGACGGTGTTCAGATTGCAACTCCTTTTGTCGTAACAGAGGAATGTGATGCCAGTGATGCCTACAAACAGGCCTATATCGATGCAACGGCAAAAGACATCCGTATTGTCATCAGTCCGGTCGGTATGCCGGGACGTGCTGTCATGAATCCATTCTTAGAGGCCGTATCCAAAGGACGCCAACCCATTACAAAATGCTTCAACTGTTTAGAAAAATGCGATCCAAAGACAACTCCTTACTGCATTACAAAAGCATTGACAAATGCAGTAGAAGGCGATTTGGATCACGGTTTGATTTTCTGCGGTTCCAATGTAGACCGGCTTCACGAGATGACAACAGTGCCTGAATTAATGAATAAGCTGATCTATGGTTAAGTATAACACCGAAAACACAACAAAATGACTAAAATAAAAAACGCTGTTGATGCCGAGAAATCTCTCATCGGTATCCAGCGTTTTTCTAATCTAAAGTCAAAAATTCTAAAGTCAAAAATCACTTAACTTTTACAGCTGTTCCATAAGCTATCACTTCTGCTGCACCCTGCATGACAGCTGAAGACGCATAACGAATGTTTACAATGGCATCTGCTCCCAAATCCTCTGCTTCTGCTACCATTCGTTTCGTCGCTAACGCTCTTGCCTCATTCATCATCTCTGTGTAAGCCTTCAATTCGCCTCCCACCAGAGTTTTAAATCCCTGTGTAATGTCTCTTCCCACATTCTTGCATTGAATTGTGCTTCCCTTTACAAGTCCAAGCATCTCCAATTCTTTTCCTGCAATATAATCCGTATTTACCAAAATCATCTTTTTCACCGTTCCTTATCTCTTTTACTCTTTCCAGTATCATTGCAACTAAAACACTTTTACAAATCTATGCTCATTATAGAATAAACAATCCATAGGGTCAATGTGAAAAGAGTAACATTAAGCAATCTTTATGATATTCTTAATTATTTTGCTTATTTTCTTAATTAATTTGCTTCTTGACAAAAACAAATGTTTCGGTTATTATTAGAAAGCTTAGAGATTTCAATAACTCTATTTTTAACCAGTCCGGGGTTGTACTGGTTTCGACGGGGATTTTGAAGTTACGGAAGCCATCCGCAGACCAGGACTGCGCAACAACTTGGACCTAAACACAAACGCAGAAGATAATTTTGCATTAGCTGCCTAGTTGCAGCTTGTCGGCCTTAGGAAACCCACAGCTTAAGAGTCCGGCACCGAACATGTGGGACCCTCATACTCCTAAGCTTTGCAGAGTATGAAGTAATATGAAGCTACTAAAATCTTATACCTGTCTCTGGGCGTAAGATGGAGGGAATGTCTAATCAGAGACTGTGATGGGAGATGCCGTAATGGATGGGTTTTCGGACAGGGGTTCGATTCCCCTCAGCTCCATTTTATTTTATCAATTAGAAGAAGCCGTTCCTTTATTCAGATTATAATCTGATGTTAGAACGGCTTCTTTTTTGTTAAGCTTTTGTAAAGTTCTATAAAACCGGCTTATCAGCCGCATTATGACTATAGTTTTCTTTCCAGAAATTTCCCCGTATGTTTATGGAGCTTTCCCTTTTCAATTACTAAACTGCCCCGGTTCATTACATAATCAATCGAAATTCCCGATGTCATGCCCTCATAAATAGAATAATCACATGCCGTATGTTCTTTTAGCGGCACTTCTATACTAGACTCATAAAACAATACCAAATCTGCGTCAAACCCTTCTTTGATCTGACCTTTTTTTGGATACAGGCCATGAACTTTGGCTGGAATAATTGTATACTTCGGAATTATTTTATCACCATATAGTTTATACATCTGCCGGAAGGACTGCTCCACGCCTCCTACTCCCATCATGAGACCTTCTAAAGTCGGTTTTTGTTTTTGTTTCAGCATGAAAGGGCAGTGATCCGTGCTCATGCAGTCAATGAGATCTATATACTGTCTGATTTTTTCCACCTCTTTTCGACTCCTGAGCGGAGGTGTCATGGTAAAACGAATATTCGTCGGTTTTTCATACTCAGAATCATCAAACAGGAAATAATGAGGACAGCTTTCCAAAAAGAGATTTTTCTTTAACAGGGACGCATATTCTTCCTTTAGCATTTGCAAGGTAGAACCGGCACTGACATGGACAATATATCCCCTTCCTCCTGCCTTTTTTATCATATCTGCAATAATTTTCACCTGTTCCATTTCGGATTCTACCGGACGATTCTTGCTATGGCAGCGAATGTCCTTACAAGTAGAATTAAGCATGTCATCTTTTTCTGAATGCACAAGTACCATGACCTGGCCATCCGCCGTCTGTCCAATCAATTTCTCAATACTTTCATCATCCGAGTAAGTATTTGGTTTGTAGGTCGTATAGACTTTCATCGATGGAAGTCCCAATGACAAAATCTTCTCCCGAATTGCTTCCGGATCGTCGGCAAGACCACATACAGAAGGATGAAAACTGTAATCAATCACTGCATTCTCGGCTTCTTTTCTTCTTATCTCATACTGTTCCTGAATCTGATTTGCAGTAGGAACTTCTTTCATAAAATCAATCAGCGTAGTAATTCCACCATACGCTGCCGCCACGGAACCGGAATAAAAATCATCGGCAGACTGAAGACTGTTTCCCATATACATATGTACGTGGCTGTCAATCAGACCGGGAATTACTTTGTAACTTTGTGCATCCAAATAATCCTTCGCCTCAAAAAAGGATTCACTGATTAATTCAATCTTCTCTTTTTTGATGTAAATATTCGTTCTCTTCCATTCTCCTTCCAAATATACATTTCCATTAATCACTGCCTTATCAAACATGATATCTGCCTCCCGTCTATAAAATTAAAGCTTCCATGATGCTGCAATATTTCCATGGATGATCAGTGTCTTCCTATCCTTCACTCTCAAGTTTAATCCTTTTTAACAGGCATGTCAATTTACAAGTCCTTTTCTTCAATTAGTCTTTGACTTTCCGTCCTTATTCCTGTAGAATAAAAACAGAAAATACGTTTGTTTTTGGAGGATGTTATGACTGGAAAAACCCATTGTACTGCTGCCGTTGCCAGCGCTATCATAATTATACAGCCCCGGGAACCGGAGACACTGCTTTTAGGTGCTGCCGCAGCCTTTTTGGGAGGATTGACACCGGATGTTGATTTGTTCCAGTCAAAACTCGGCCGGAAGATTTCCCGTTTCATGATCAGTATCTTCTCTGTCCTCCTTTTCCTTTTACTGCTGAAGCAGACCTTTCAGTTTAATCTGTCTGCCTATATACCGATAGACTTACTTTTAGAGAGTCTTCCAAAGGGACCTCTTTTGTATCTCCTGTTATGTTCCATGGGGCTGAATACGAAGCACCGTACATTTACTCACTCCCTTTTGGGTACTGCACTTTTTACTCTGTGTTTTTATTTATGCCTGCCTGCCTGTTGGCTTTATTTTCTGTTGGGATATCTTTCTCATCTTTTCTTAGATTTATGGAATAAAGAAGGGATGGAACTCTTTTTCCCATTAGAAAAGAGAGTCTCCATCCCTATTTGTAAATCCAAAAACACCTATGCCAACGCTTTGATGGTGTCCGTATCTATCTGTGTCATTGCAATCTATTTGTTTCGTTTTTTTACTTTTTCGTAAATATTTTTTTTGTAATTTTAATTGCAGTTGGGGTGGCCGCAAGACCACCCTCCCCTGTTTCCCGAAGTTGCGGAGACAAGGACATACCTACCTCTTTCATCGCATCAATTACTTCATCTGGTGGAATCCGGCTTCGAATTCCGGCAATAGCCATATCAGAACTGGTCACTGCATTTACTGCACCGATCACATTTCTCTTTACGCATGGAACCTCAACAAGCCCTGCTACCGGATCACAGACCAGGCCCAACAGATTCGCAAGTGCCATGGCAGCGCTATGAGCAACCGCATCGTTCGAACCACCCCTGATATACGTAAGACCTGCCGCCGCCATCGCGGAAGCAGCCCCTATCTCCGCTTGACATCCGCCTGCTGCACCGGAGACAAAAGCTCTTTCGGCAATCACAGATCCAATTCCTGCAGCGACATAAAGGCCTTCTAACATCGGCTGTTCTTCAATATGAAACATATCTTCATAGGTGCAAAAAACAGCGGGAATTACACCACAAGATCCAGCCGTCGGTGCCGCAACAATTCTTCTCATGCAGGCATTAGACTCGGCCATCTTCAGTGCATTTACCATAACCATGCCGACAAAGCCACCACTGATTGCAGCCCCCTGTCTAACCGCCTTTTCCATTCTTGCCCCATCAGCTCCGACGAGACCACTGTTAGAAAGATGGGTCGGATCATATATCTCATAGATATCTTTCATCGCCTGATAGGTTTTACTCATCTTTGAAAGTGACTCAACTTTATCTAACTTTGTATCTTCTAAATCATCTTCATAGAGAATTCTCCAAAGTGGTATCTTTTTCTCTCTGGCGGTTCTTAATATATCTTCAATTGACTGAAATGCCATGTGCTTCTGCCCCCTGTTCTTTTTTCTTTAAATATTCTTCCAGCTTGCTTTTTGTGTGTGGGCTCAGTTTCATATCTTCTTTATACATATAAATCACACGTCCCGTATAATCGCCTGTAAAATTCGTCTCAATATCATCAATCTTGCAGATCCGTATACTTCCACCTCCAATGGAAGAGCCCACAATCGTTCGTTCTTTTCCGTCCACTCCCGTTACAGTAATCTGTACGCTGTTGGGATGAGCTTCTTTTAATAAAGCTTCACCAAACTGAAAGCGCATTCCCTTCTCTTTTGCAATCTCAAAACTTCTTGGTATTCTGTAATCATCCTCTTTCATACCCAAAAGTCCTGCCACAAGTGCCCGGTCCGTTCCATGTCCTCTGCCGGTTGCAAGAAAGGAACCATACAAGTCAATCTGTGCCTCTGCGATATCTTCGCCTAGCAGCTGTCTGGTCACATAACCAATTCTGACGGCCCCTGCTGTATGAGAGCTGGACGGACCTACCATAATTGGACCGATAATATCAAACAAACCCATTCTTTCATCTCCTCCTTCGGAAATCCTATTCATTCTGTCTTCCATTATACATGATAATTTCTGCTATGAACAGACAAAAAAGAAGAAGTGAAAAAAATCACTTCTCCTTTTTTGTGTTTTATGTATAAAATGTTTAAGAAAGGCGAATTAAATAGCACGAACCTTAATGACACCTGCTAAAGCTTCTAAAGCCTTCACATCTACATCACCGGAAATCTCTGCTAAGCAATATCCAAAATCTCCTCTTTTTGCGTCAGCAATCTTTACAATACTTCCGCCAAGGACACCTTCAATTGCAGACTGCATAGAATCTGCAGCTTTGTAAAGAACACCAACACGATTACCACTCTTTGGACCTAATGTGCATGCCGGATAATTCACAGAATTTACAATATTGCCATTCTCTACGTAATCACGAATCTCTTTTGCTGCCATAATAGCACAATTGTCTTCGGATTCTGCTGTAGAAGCTCCTAAATGAGGAATTACAACAACGTTCTTACCTTTTACAACAGCCGGGTTCGGGAAGTCTGTTACATAGCATCCCACTTTACCAGACTCTAATGCTTCTAACATATCTGCATCATTTACAAGAGTATCTCTGGAGAAGTTTAAGAACTTCACACCGTCTTTCATCTTGGAAATTGCATCTTTATTGATCATGGCTCTTGTAGAATCTAAAAGAGGCACATGAATGGTCAGGTAATCACAGGTTTTATAAAGATCTTCCACCTCAGATGTAAATGTAACATCACTGTTCACATTCCATGCTGACTTTGTGGATAAGAATGGATCATATCCGATTACTTCCATACCCAGTGCATTCGCCGCATTCGCAACTAAGACACCAATGGCACCCATTCCGATTACACCTAATTTTTTACCCATAATCTCTGTTCCAGCAAACGCTTTTTTGCTCTTCTCAACAGATTTGGAAATATTCTCATCATCTACATTCTCTTTTACCCAGCCACATCCGCCAACAATATTACGGGAAGCAAGTAAGAGTCCTGCGATTACTAACTCTTTTACACCATTGGCATTCGCACCCGGTGTATTAAATACTACAACACCCTGCTCTGCACATTTTGGAAGCGGAATATTGTTCACTCCTGCACCGGCTCTTGCCACTGCAACAAGGGAGTCTGGTAAATCAAGATCATGCATAGCGGCGCTGCGGACTAAAGCCACATTCGCATCTGCTAAGCTTTCTACTGCCTCATACTGATCTGTCAAAACATCAAGACCAACCTTGGCAATCGGATTTAAACATGTATATTTTGTCATCTTAACATATCCTCCTGAGAAAATTATTTGGTATTCTCTTCTTCAAATTTCTTCATGAATGCAACTAATGCTTCTACGCCCTCGATTGGCATAGCATTGTAGATAGAAGCTCTCATACCACCAACAGATCTGTGGCCTTTTAAATTTGCAAATCCTGCTGCTGTAGATTCTTTAATAAACTTAGCATCTAAATCAGCATCGCCTGTTACAAATGGAACGTTCATTAAAGAACGGTCTTTCTTAACAACAGTTCCGGTAAACATCTTGCTGTTGTCTAAGAAATCGTAAAGGATCTTTGCTTTCTTCTCATTCAACTCTTTCATAGCGGAAAGTCCGCCCATCTTCTTCAACCATTTAAATACCTTGCCACAGATGTAAATACCATAGCATGGAGGTGTGTTATATAAAGAATCTGCATCAGCCTGTACTTTATAAGAACAAATCGTAGGTGTTCCAGGAAGAACATCGTCTGTCAAAAGGTCTTCTCTGATAATTGCAATAACTACACCAGCTGGTCCAATATTCTTCTGAGCACCGCCGTAAATCAGGCCGTATTTTGTAACGTCCATAGGTTCAGATAAGAAACAGGAGGAAACATCAGAAACTAATGTCTTTCCTTTTGTATTCGGTAATTCATGGAATTTTGTTCCGTAAATTGTATTATTCTCACAGATATAAACATAGTCTGCATCTTCTGAAATTGGAAGATCAGAGCAATCTGGAATATAGGAGAATGTCTTGTCTTCTGAAGAAGCAATCTTGTTTGCTTTGCCGTACTTGTTCGCTTCTTTCCATGCTCTTGTTGCCCACTGTCCTGTTACAATATAATCTGCAACTTTATTCTTCATTAAGTTCATTGGAACGGATGCGAACTGAAGATGTGCTCCACCTTGTAAAAACAGTACCTTATAATTGTCAGGAATCTCTAATAAATCTCTTAAATCCTGCTCAGCATCTTTGATGATTTTATCAAATACTTTAGAACGGTGGCTCATCTCCATTACGGACATACCGCTTCCTTCATAATCCAGCATCTCCGCTGCTGCTTCCTTTAATACTTCCTCTGGCAATACTGCCGGTCCTGCTGAAAAGTTATAAATTCTTCCCATTGTTTGTCTTACCTCCGTTTTTTTCTTAAAAGTTTAATGTTAAAGACATTCAAATGCCGTCTTTCCATGGTTCTATTGTATCCGCTTCTAAAAGATTCGTCAACCTGTCCTCTTTACAAAACCTATTAAATCTTTATAAATTAACTCATTATAAAACAAATAAAAAGACAGGTAAATACACCACAACCATGTATCTACACTGCCTCTGTCTTCGTACCTGAAAGATTCCCCTTACGGGTTGCTTCGTCGGTAGGGCAAATCCCTTCTCCAGAGCTTCGTCCGAATCTGATCCTTCTGCCTGAGAGTTTCTGCATTCCCCTTCGGCGCCAATATAATAAAAACGGTCTCTCTCAAATTCTTCTTCCGATTGATATTCCATTATGCAAACATCATAACCGAAGCCACTAAATTTGTCAATAGATTCGTTTAAATAAATAAAAATTTTTTATTTTTCTTTATTTTTTTATTTATAACGCCGATTTTTTATACTTTTTTAAGAATTTCTTGAAAACTACTAACCTAAATTACGAATTTTGAAATCTCTGCGGGCTTCCCTCTCCTGATCTTTCTTTGCAATATCCTGCCGTTTATCATAAAGCTTCTTTCCTCTGGCAAGGCCAATCTCAACTTTTACTAAGCTGCCCTTTAAATACACCTTTAACGGAACGATTGTGTACCCTTTTTCCTTAATCTGTCCAGATAAACGTGCAATCTGGCTCTTGTGAAGGAGAAGTTTTTTCACTCGTAACGGGTCTTTGTTGAAAATATTTCCTTTCTCATAGGGATTAATATGCATCCGCTGGATAAACACTTCCCCATTCTGAATAGAGATAAAAGCTTCCTTGATAGAACACTGTCCCATACGCAGCGATTTCACCTCTGTTCCATGAAGAGCAATGCCCGCTTCAAATGCTTCCTCTATAAAATAATCATGCCTTGCTTTTTTATTATTTGCGATTAATTTGATTGCTTCTGATTTTGCCATCTTTACCATTCCTCTGCACTAAATTCTTCTAACTCAAAATCAATGGTTTTTGATACCAGATCCGTTCCCGTCACAACAATATCCACTGTCTGTCCCAACTGGAAAACACGTCCGTGATCCTTTCCTATCATAACATATTTTTCTTCATCATAATAGTAGTAATCATCAAGAAGTGAGTGAACCGATATCATACCTTCCACCGTATTAGAAAGCTCCACATAGATTCCCCGGCTTGTCATACCGGAAATGACACCTTGATATTTGCTTCCGACCTTGTCTTTCATATATTCCACTTTTTTCAGCTTTGTTACTTCCCTCTCTGCCTCTTCTGCCCGGCGTTCTAATCGGGAGCATTGT
>JAUNBT010000341.1 GCA_030526985.1 Lachnospiraceae bacterium
CTCGGCAGAGCAAACTCCGTTATTCACGGCTGGTCCAACTACTTCAAAATCGCGGATGATTTCTGTGATGTTGCAGGTACACTGGATCACATAGCCCACTGGACAATGGTTAAAGCAATCTGTCGAAAATTCGACATTCCAACTGGAATATGTATGAAAAGATTCTACTACATAGGCTATACCAACTTCGAGATCTTTTTTCATGAGTTCTAAAACTTATTGAAGATTTTCTTTCGATAGAAAAATATCTCTAGTACAATGTTTTTGTTCTCTTGGTGGGTGTCCGACAAAAGGAAATATATGGCGGTTTTCCTTGCGCATTGGGGTAAAGAAATGTTTGATTAAGTATGTTGCGATTTTATCAATGCTTAAAATCTTTTTTTCTTGAAAAACCTGCTTTACTTTGCCATTTTGGTGGGCCTATGCAATAAGTTAAATAGAAACCTATGATCATACCACCTTCATCGTAAGTTAAATCTGCAATTTTCATTTTATTTCAAACCATCCTTCCACATGTCGATTCATCTGTAAAATGCTACAATTTAATTTTGATCTTTATTTTTCATATGGTTTACATCTTCAAGATAAAAATTAAGGTCGTTGCCTGGGAGAATGAGATGCTTGCGGGGAAATCTTATAAATGCTAAAGCACAGGAAATATGCGTTTTAGGATTAATCCAAGGAGGACAAGGGGGTAGAGGGCTCAGGGCATTCAATTCGAGCCCTGCTTGCTCCCAGGTGATAGCGACAAGCGGCTCCCGAGAGTAATCGTACATCCTAAATTTGCCTTTGGCATAACATGTTGAACCGGGAGGATTTCTAGGAGGATCTCTAGAAGCATCTGTGTAAATTTCAAGATCGTACGCATAACTTATTTCTCCATGAAATATAACTTCACCATTTTCTAAAAATGTTAGATAGGAGGAACTGTATCTCCAAACGCCAACACAATCCTTTTCGTTGACAGGGCGATGGTAAAAAAAATAGACAACACTAAAGACAAGCGTCAATATTACTATTAGTGTTCTGCGTATCATGTCAATACTCCTGATAACACCTGTTTTTTGTATAAATATCATTAAGAATTTATACTTATGATTTCACTATAAGTGGTTTCATAACCCCATTTTGGCTTCTCAGACCCCATAAATCACGAGGTCAATCCTTAAAAATCTGTTATGAAACCACTTCTACGTAATGCAAAAAATAATATAATTTGAACAATATGCAGAAAAACATCTGCTTTCTTGCAACTTTGCAAAATAAATATTTTTGGCTTTGAAAAAGCCTTTGTAATTATGATTCTTTAAAACACTAAAAATACAGTTCGATACTCAGTCCAAGTGAATATTTGACCAATAGTTATCATTGGTCCTTCTTTTGTGTTTGTGCCAAAAGTAATTGCTTCTTGTGGAGAATTTCCCAAAACGCTACGTCTAAACGACTCCAATGAAGTTGTGTTTACAACAGTTATTTCATATTTTATCGTAGCCATCCGCATGCGTGCCACGAATAAGGAAGGTGTGCAATCACACTTTATTAAAGAAGCATTTCCCATACAACGATAAGAACCTAAAAAAGCACTCGTAGTGATATTTTCAAAATTGCCCTGAAAAACTTCCACAATGAGATTGTATACATCTGAAAAGGTGCTGCTGGAAAAAATGCTGTTATCTCTTTTAGATGTAAATGAAAAATGAATACCGTTAATATTTTTACTAAAATGTTTCTTAAGTTTTTGATCAATATCGGATAGAACATCTTGAAAACTAGATGATTTTTTTAATTGTTCTAGCATAAAATCGCCATCTTTGAAACGACGTATTGGTATATTATCATCTGGATGAGTAGGGTCCATTTGAGCCTTGCCCGATAGCCACTCCTGAAATAATTCAAACGGCTTTATTGTATTATTTGGATATTCTTCTGGATTCCAAGAATTAGAGAAAAATGAAAGAGCGATTATGTCTTTAAGTTGATCGATTTCAGAAAATGAGTTTCCTATTAATAAACGGTCTTTGAATTCTTGGGGAACCCAATATGCTAGGCAATAAGGACATTGCGATATTACATAAGTTCCTCCAGCTATACCGCCACCAAGGTATTGCCCTACTTTTCCAGTTCCATGGCATCTCCCACATTCGTTATGAACAAGCATGGCGGATTGTTCATTTTCACCGACGTAGTATGTATGCATTTCTTCCACTTCGAAGTTATACACATTTTGTGTATCATTGAGAATTTTGCGAGTAAGGAAAGTGATCGGCTGCCCTTCGGTGTTAAGGCATTGGGCGCCATTTTGCAAATCTTTAGCTTGGACCCAGCCTTTGTCGATTACATAGAAGGGATGTTCCGGGGTACAAGTGATTTCAAGCGTATTAGCGTTCTGATTGTCAAAGATCAATTTGACTACTGATTTTAAGCCGTTATCGAAAAATGTCAAGACCTTGGTGCTAACGGGGGTAGATTTTTCGGGATCGTTATGATCGACGGCCAGGACCATGTCGCCGGGGCGGATTTGTTCGATGGGTTTTGTTGTGCCGTCGGCCATGAGAATGGGTGTGCCGGCGACAAAGCAGACTTCTGCGGTTGTTGACGGGTTGGTAAAATAATCTTGAGGGAGGGCGTTCCCTTCGTCGATGATTGCGGTTGCTTGAGTGGAGAGGCAGTTGAGGTGGGCAAGGTCTTGATTGAATTGTGAGGTTGCGGGGATGGTTATTGAGTTGTAGTCGTTAATTGCTGTTTCCAGGGATGATCTGTACGTGGATTCCGACTGGGCTATTGCGGCGTTGTAGGTTTGATTGATTGTTTG